>DASVBS010000034.1 GCA_036375715.1 Longimicrobiaceae bacterium
CGCGGCAGGGGCACGCTCGCGCCCTGGGACCCTCCGCGGCGGCTGGTGATCACGGGCGTGTACCGGCATGTTCGCAACCCGATGATCAGCGGCGTCATTCTAATTCTGGCGGGCGAGTCGCTCGCCTTTTCCTCTGCCGCCCTGGGGACGTGGACGGCAGTAGTGCTCATTGTCAACGCCGTGTACATCCCGGTGGTCGAGGAGCCTGGACTTGCCCGCCGGTTCGGGGAGGAGTACGAAGCATACAGAGCGCATGTGCCGCGCTGGGTGCCGAGGCTGAGGCCGTGGAATCCCACCGCGTCTCGGGGTTAGACGAGCTCGCGGCCTGACAAACGCTTGTCGAGTTCACCCGCTTCGCCGCCGGAGACACCGGGATGCCCGCGGCGCGCCTCGCTCTGGCCCTGACGCTTGCCGCGACCCTGACCCGCTTGGTCGGGCCACGGAGCGTTCGGCGCGCATTCGATCCTGCCGAAGCCTGACCCCCGCTTCTTCCTCGTCGCCACGCCGCGACCCACCGCCACGATAAACTCGACCAACATGACGACCTCGCCCCCCGCGGCAGGGACCGAAGAGCAGAGCGATAACCGGTGGCTTTCGCGTCTGCGCTGGTTCGGGGCCGAGTTCTTAGTCGTTCTTACCGGCGTGCTCGTCGCGCTCGCGATCAATTCCTGGTGGGAAACGCGCCGTGAGCACGCTCTCGAGCAGTCCTACCTCCGACGATTGGAGGCGGACCTCCTCGCGGATAGCGTCGAGTTCGATCGTCAAATCTCGATCGAACGGTCGCGTGGAGCCCAAGCCAGATTGTTGATCGCCGCCTTGAACGGCAAAACGACGAGCGCCGATTCGCTCATCCGTGCCATTGAACAGGTCGGTTGGGCAACCGCATTCAGTCTATCGCCGTATACGTTTCTCGAGCTGCAATCGACCGGCAACCTGCGATTGATCAGGAGCCCCGCAATCCGCACTGCGATCTCAACCTACTACTATCAAACGATCAACAACCAGGAGCTTCTGATGGACTATGCCCGGGACCGGGCGTGGCGCTACGCCACGAGCACCTCGCATGTCCTGTCTCCTGAGTTGCGCGTGCGTATTTCATTGGAACAGCCAATCGATACGAGCTCTGCGGCTCTCGCACTGAGACGGCTTGCTACGGTGCCCGATGTGGAAGGGTTGATCAGCGAGGTTTCGGTCAGCACCGCCAACCTCGAGTGGAACTACCAGAACATACGCCGGGTGCTGGAGGTGGCCTTACGCCGCGTACGAGGAGCGATCCGCGGGGTTTAGCTGGCGCATCCGGCGCCTTGCGGACTACAGGGCCTGACTGAGGCTTGCAGGGAACGCCGGGTGGCGGGACGATCTCATCTTCAGGCCGCAAGCCGAAGGATGCGTGCAACTCGTGACTCCGGCCCACCCGCGCGCTACCTTCCACCCTGCGTGTACCGCGCACCCGACCACGAACGTGCACAGCTCGGCACGCGGGCCGTTCGCTCAGGGGAACTGACACCCGCGTCGAACCCACCTCGGAAGACAGAGACCCAAGCCCATGAACAGGTATTCCTCCCGGTTGCTTGCCTCCCTGCTCGCCGCATCACTCCTGGGATGTGCCCACGCCCAGGTGCAGCCGCAGCCGGGGCAGGCGCGCAACGTCATCCTCTTCCTCGCCGATGCCGGGGGCATCCCGGCCATCAATGCGGCCAGCCTGTTCGGCTACGCGGCGCCGCTCAAGCTGCACGTCCAGCAGTGGCCATACCTCGGGCTGAGCGACACCTCGCCGGTGGACGCCTACGTCTCGGATTCGGCCAACGGCATGTCGGCGATCATCACGGGCGTGAAGACGAAGAACGGCGTGATCAGCCAGGGTCCCGACGTGGTGCGGGGCGAGAAGGACGGCACGCCGACGAAGACGCTGCTCGAGTACGCGGAGGAGCATGGCCTGCGGACCGGCGTGGTCACCACGCAGGCGATCACCGACGCGACGCCGGCGGCCACCTACGCGCATGCGAACGACCGTGGGAAGTGGGGAGAGATCTTGCCGCAAGCCTTTTCGCCGCGGTTCGGGGACGGGGTCGATGTGCTGATCGGCGCCGGGCGCGAGCGGATCGGGGAGCAGCTGGCAGCCGCAGGCACCAGCTACGAGAAACTCAGCCAGCCACACCGTCCGATCTTCTCCCGGCTCGAGCAGGTGCCTGACACCAGCACGCGCCCGGTGGTCGTGTCCGACGAGATCGACGCCCGCGCCGCCACCCTCAGAGCGCTCGACATCCTGGAGCGGTCGCCGAACGGCTACGTCCTGGTAGTCGAATGGGACGCCCACACCAGCGACCCGCGTAGGGGACTGCAGAACATTGTCGATTTCGACCGGCTGATCGCGGAGGTGGAGAGCCGCGTCGATCTGGACGAGACGCTGCTCCTATTCACGGCCGATCATTCCTTCGGCATCCAGGTCGACGGTGGCCACCCCGGTGAGGACCTGCTCGAGGGCTACGACGCCTGGAGGGCCAGCGACAACGATGAGGACGTCGCACGCCTCGAGAACGTGCTGGTCAACGACTCGCACACGGGCGAGGAGGTCGCTGCGCTCGCCATCGGCGCGGGCGCCGAGCGCGTCCACGGCTACTTCCCGAACACCTACCTTTTCCAGGTGATGCTGGAGGCCCTGGGCTTCCAGGCCGACGCCGCCTCGAGCCGCTGACGAAGTACGCCTCACGTGGCCGGGAGCACCCAGGTTCGCTCCCGGCCATCCCCCTCTCAGGAAACGCCTTCGGGTGATTTCTCACCCGCTCCCCCCGTCTCCTTGTCTCTTTGTCCCCGCTATCTCTCCCTCCCCCCGCCAGGCCGAGTGGGAGACTGCTTTTGCGCAACACACAGCCTGTCTTAAAACACTTGCTCACCGGCTCGACGGCACGCATACTTGACTGTGGGCGTTGAGTCCCGCGCACGACCCTTCAGCCCTGGCTTTCGTCCGCTGGGCTCCTCTTCTTCCGCCGCCTTTGTCAGGCACCCCTTCCCGGAAACACGGATGCCAATCATACCGATCGTGCGGTGCAGCCAGATGGCGTCAGCCGTTCGATTCTACACGCGGGTGCTCGACTTCGAGTTGGCAGAAGAGAGCCTGGAGGTGGAGGAACCGGCCTTCAACGTCCTGAGGCGGGGTGACGACCTCCTCTACCTTTCCAGCCACTCCGGAGATGGAGAATTCGGGCAGGCCATTGTTCTGAGCGTGAACGACGTCGACGCTCTGCACCGTGAATTCACGACGCGAGGGCTTCGACCCCCCGCCAATCCTGACTCTCCGGTTCATCAGGGGCCGATCGATCAAAGCTGGGGCACGCGCGAGTTCTATGTCGACGATCCAGACGGCAACACGCTGCGTTTCACTGAACAGTAAGCCGTCGTCGAACTTAGGGGACAGAGGCAGGTCAACCCTGGAACGTGTCACAGCGGAGGATGACCATGGCATACCGTGACGACTTCTACACAGTCGAGAACATCATCGGTATCACCGGGCCCGTGAACGAGCTTCCCACGGTCTATTTCAAGAACACCGCGACCGGGGAGTACGGGCATATCACCCAGATCCATCACTACGATTGGAACGTGGGTCGGACAGGGGTGGTGACAGATGGTGGCTGGACGATCGTCAACCAGTGCACCCAGGCCTGCGGCTGCGGCAAGGACGCCGCGCATGAGTACAATGGACGGGGGCAATGCTTCCATGTCAGTCGCAACAAGTTCGTCCCGGTGAACCAGTTGAGTGCGGACGAGCTGGCGGTGGCTGAGCAGGCCATCTGGCGATGCCCGTACAAAAAGACCGATCCACTCAACTGGGTCCTGCGCAACGCTCTGGATCAGATCTATGCGCGGAGGTGGAACGAGGCTCACTCGGTGGGTGCCCGCACGCCGCAGGGTCGCGGTCGGCGGGGGGCTGTCGATTACACCGCCAGCGGCCTGGCCAATCGTGTGTACAAGATCGTCTATCCCAACCGGAGCTGAGACAGAGGGCAGGCCCTTATCTGCAAGGCGGCCTCGGGGCGCCTCGACCGAGTAAAGGCGCTCGCGCATCGCCTGCAAGCAGACCGATCTCGAGGTAGATTCTCTGGGGCCGACTTGCCCCTTGCGGCGGGGTGTGTCCAGCGGGAGCGCACGGCGGATTGGACGCACAGGCTGGAACAGATGCCTGACCTATTCTCGCGGCCAGCAGGTGCACCATGGGAGACCCCCTCTCCATCCGCATGCTAGAGACGGTCAAGTACAGCGCGATCGCCCTTGCTGTGCTGATGGTGGCCGGCATCCTGACCCTGATGGGGCTCGCCCGCGGAAAGTCGGGAGAGGACGGAGATATCGCCGGCGTCGTCACCCCTGCGTTGTTGCTGACGCTGGTGTCTCTCGCCGTGGCCGCCGCTGCGGCTGTCCGTCAGAAGCGCGCGGAGCGCCTCGGCTGAGCGTTGCCGCGTGCAAAGACCCGAATGGAATCATCAGCCAACGACGAATCCAACGGATACGACGCGATCGCGAACCTCTACATTGCCGGCCGAGGCTCCCGTCCTCGCGTCGGCGACTCGGTCGGCGCCGCTGTCATCAAAGCCTGGGCCCGCTCCTTTCCCCGGGGGGCGACGGTGCTCGACCTCGGCTCGGGTCCGGGTGAGCCGAGCACGCGGATCCTCCAGGAAGCCGGTCTGACGATCTACGCAGTCGACGCCTCACCGACCATGGTCGCGGCGTTCCGCGAGCGATTCCCGGGCGTTTCAATCGAGCGAAATACCGCCGAGGCCTCGGAGTTCTTCCACCGCACCTTCAACGGAGTGCTCGCCTGGGGTCTGTTGTTCCTGCTCGAGCCGGCCGCGCAGGCGCTCGTCATCGAGAAGGTAGGACGCGCTCTCGAGCCCCGGGGACGCTTTCTGTTCACTGCACCCCGGGAGCCCGTTAAATGGCTGGACGCCATGACGGGGCGCCCGTCGCGATCGCTGGGGGCCCCCACGTATGAGCGACTTCTGCGCGAGGCCGGCCTGACCCTGGTCGGCGAGGCAGAGGACGGGGGCGACAACCACTACTACTTTGCCGAGAAGTTGTAGGCGGGAGGTGCTCAAACAGCCCCTTCAGGCTGGTTCGGTTGCTGATGACGAAGCAGGCGCCCAGTTTGAGGTCTCGCAGCTTCGCGCAGCTTCTAGCAACGTGGCGCGCACATAGGGCGTGCTTGCCCCCAAGTCCTGAGCGTTGAGCCAGCTTTGCAGACGTCGTATGGATAGTTCGTGGCAGGGATTTCATCACGTGGCACTGGTCACACCGGACCTCGACCGGACGATCGCGTTCTACCGGGACGTGCTCGGCATGACGATCGGCGAGGTCCGCACCGGCGGAGGAGTGCTCCCGCAGCGCCACTGCTTCATCCGACCGGGGGAGGCGGCCGCCACCTGGGGGTTGCATTTTTTCGAGCATCCGGATGCTCAGATTCCGCAGTTCCCCGAGGGTCTCCGGAGTCGCGGCTTCATTCCGGGTGCACTGCAACACATCGCCTTCGCTCTGCCGGACGCGCAGGCTGCGGAGCGACTACGTGAGCGCTTGACCGCCCACGGGGTGGAGGTGACGCCCACCAACCGGATCGGTTCGATCGAAAACATGCTGTTCTTCGACGTCCACGGTCTGATGCTGGAGGCGACCTGGCCGGCTGCGCAGTGAAGGAACCATGCTCTTCGGCCTTACTCATCCAGGAAAGGCGATCGGCTACACCTCGATCTTCCTTGCCGCCGGGTTCGTGTGGGGTGCGCTGGCGGCAAACGTCCCGGCGCTCCGCAACGCTCGGGGAATCCCTCTTCTGGCGCGAAACTGGGCGGTGGCGCTCCCGGTCTTCGTCTTGTGGGTTGGCCTGAGCTACTTCCTCGCCCGGCGCTATCTCGAGCTCTCCGGCGGGGGCGCCGGCGAGGGATTTCGGCTGGGGATCCTGTTCGCGACGGCGGCCCTTCTGTTCGACGTGGTGGTCGTGGCGTGGTTGGTGGGTCAGGGCCGGCGGCACTTCGCACAGCCGCTCTTGTGGATCACCTACCTGCTCCTGCTGCTCATCCCCTGGTTCATCGGCACGTCGATGGCGTAGCCGGTGATCGGTTGAGAGGTTCCAACAGCGTCGCGGGCAGCACGCCGTTGCAGCGGCCGCGGGTCGACAGGTCTTCCACTTCGCAGGGATGCTTGACATGGCCACGGAGAATCAGGTCGTCATCCCGATGCTCGCGCACGAGGACGGCATGGCGGCGATGGACTGGCTCTGCCGGGCTTTCGGCTTTGTCGAGCGGACGAGGATCGCCGACGCCGAAGGGCGGCTGGCACACGGCGAGCTGGACGTGGGGGGCGGCCTGGTGATGCTCGCTTCACCGACGCCGGACTACGAGGGACCGAGGCGGCATCGGGAGCACTGCGAGCGCGCGAGAAAGTGGTCCTCCGTCCCGTGGATCATCGACGGAGTCCTGGTTCACGTGCACGACCTGGACGCGCATTTCGAGCGTGCCAGGGCGGCGGGCGCGACCATCCTGACGGGCATCGAAGAAGGGCCTCCCGGGCGGCGCTACCGGGCCGAGGATCTCGAGGGTCATCGCTGGTTCTTCATTGAACGCGAGCATGCCTCCGACTGACGATCCGCTGCAGGTGGCCTCAGCTTGCGCGCCATTCCTCGGCGGAGGGCGTTCAGAGAACGCTCAGCGTCTCGCCGCACCCGAGCTCGACGGAGTCATCTTCGGCGAAGTTCGCGCGCGATCCTGGCGCCGTCTCTGAGATTCCGTGAGGATCAAGCTCGTTTTCCTGGCCTGCGTGCTGCCGCTAGGTGAGGCCGGGGTCGATCATCCTGCTCCCGAGCCGTCGAGAGTCGCTCGAGGCCGTGGAAGGAATCATCCAGCGCCTGCGAGCGGACGGCTACTCGTTCGTACGAGTATCGGAGCTCCTCGATCGTCGCAGGTAGGAAATCGGCACCAGCTCGACCTCCGCGGGTCGCGAGTTCTGGGGTCGCGGAGACCGCACGGCAACTCCGAGTGGAGAAACGGACATGATGAGCAAGAGCGATGTCACCGCGGAGCTCCTGGAAGCCTTTTGCGGTGCATGGAACCGGCACGACATCGATTCTCTCATGGCGTTCATGGCGGAGGACTGCGCGTTCGAATCGTCGGCGGGCCCGGACGCCTGCGGCACTCGCTATGCCGGCCGTGAAGCGGTGCGCACCGCCTTTGTCGATGTGTGGGCGGTTTTCCCCGATGCCCACTGGGGAAACGCATGCCATTTCGTGCACGGGGATCGGGGAGTCTCGGAGTGGATCTTCACCGGTACACGGGCTGACGGTAGTCGCGTGGAGGTGCACGGTTGCGATCTGTTTACCTTTCGTAACGGCAAGATCGCGCTGAAGAACTCGTACCGTAAGAACCGGCCACCTCTGCTTGAACCAGATCGGTGAGCCAGCAATCGGCGCCTGGAGCGTTGCTGCCCGAGGGAAGGCGTGTCTGTGCTTCGCGGCCCTGGGCGGCCTTCCGGGCATTTCGGTGATCGCCCCTCTCAATCCGTCCGTCAACCCGTCCGACCGGGCGGCATCAATGGTTCGAATTCGAAACGCCGCGGTAGCGCAAGGCTGCGATCGAGTGACTTCGGATGAACGAGGCTGCGGCGGAGATCGCAGACGGACGCGAGTCACCCGCATAGACCAACAATGACGTTACCGCTCTACCGGGCCGCGACCGCTCCAGCGGCGGCGGTGATGATGATGACGCTCCTCGTCGCCTGCACCGCTGGGCGGAACACGCCGTCCATGACAGCCACGCCCGCCGCTCTGCAGGACGCTCCCGTGGCGGCACTGAACGTGGACGTCCTGGTCTACGGCGGCACCTCGGCCGGTGTGATCGCCGCCTACACGGCCCGCATGTACGGCAAGTCGGTGCTGCTCGTCGAGCCGGGGCGACACCTGGGCGGCATGAGCTCGGGGGGCCTCGGCCAGACCGACATCGGCAACAAGTACGCGGTCACGGGTCTGGGCCTCGACTTCTACCGCCGTGTCGGCCGCGTCTACGGCCGCTTCGAGGCGTGGCAGTTCGAGCCCAAGGTGGCCGAGCAGGTCTTCGAGAGCTACGTCGACGAGGCGGAGGTGGAGGTGCTCTTCTCGCGCCGTCTGAAGTCTCTGTCGAAGGAGGGCACGGACATCCGCACCGTCACCCTCGAATACGCGGGTGGGGGTGGGGGAGCGCCCGATCTGGTGGTGGCCGCGCGGCAGTTCATCGACGCCAGCTACGAGGGGGACCTGATGGCGATGGCGGGCGCCTCGTACGTCGTGGGTCGTGAGGGGAACGAAGTCTATGGTGAGACGATCGACGGCGTGCAGCTCATGACCGGCCACCAGTTTCCCGACGGGGTCGATCCGTACGTGGTCGAGGGGGACTCCACCAGCGGCCTCCTCCCGGAGATCAGCGGGGTAGGGGTAGAGCCGAACGGCACCGGCGACCGGAAGGTCCAGGCGTACAACTTCCGCATGGCCCTCTGCCAGGGCGACAACCGCATCCCCATTTCGGCGCCGGAGGGCTACGACCCGCGGCGCTACGAGTTGCTGGTGCGCCTGATGGAGGCGCGGCCGTGGGACAGTCTGGAGAACGGCTTCATCATCAGCCGCATGCCCAATGGGAAGACGGACTGGAACAACCGCGGCGGCTTCTCCACTGATTTCATCGGCCGAAACTGGGATTACCCCGAGGCCGATTACGCCACTCGCGACAGCATCTGGAGGGAGCACGAGCGCTACCAGAAGGGCCTGCTGTACTTTATCGCTACCGATCCACGCGTTCCTGAGATCATCCGTGAGGAGATGCGCAGCTGGGGCTACTGCCCCGATGAGTTCCTCGACACGGATGGGTGGCCGCATCAGCTCTATGTGCGAGAGGCGCGCCGACTGGTGGGTGAATACGTCATGACCGAGCACAACGCCCGCGGCACCGAGGTCGCGCCGGACGCGGTCGGCATGGCGGCCTACACCATGGACAGCCACAATACCCAGCGCGTGGTGGTGAACGGGATGGTGAAGAACGAGGGGAACGTCGAGGTCGGCGGATTTCCGCCCTACCCGATCTCATATCGCTCCCTGACACCCAAACGCGAAGAGGTCACCAATCTGCTCGTCCCCGTGGCGCTCTCCGCCAGCCACATCGCCTTCGGGTCGATCCGGATGGAGCCCGTCTACATGGTTCTCGGTCAGGCCACGGCGGTAGCGGCGACGATGGCGATCGATGCCGGTGTTGCTGTGCAGGAGATCGACGTACCGGCGCTGCAGCAGGAGCTGCGTGAGAATCCGCTTGCGGACGGCAGTACGCCCGAGGTCCTGGTGGACGATAGCTACACCGAGCAGGTGACGATCCGCGGCGAGTGGGAGCGGGAGCAGCCGAGCGGCACGTACGGGCTGTCCGTTCTACGCAGTGAAGGTGGGGACGGAGGCTCGGTGCGCTTCACGCCCGAGATCCGTACGGCGGGTCTATACACGGTCTACCTGTACTGGCCGGCAGTCGACGGCCTGGCGAGCAATGCTCCGGTTGCAATACGGCATGCAGGTGGAACCGAGGAGCGCACGATCGACCTGCGGCGCGAGACCGAGGGCGTGCAGCACGGGATCGTGTCGTGGGTGTCGCTGGGCGAGTACTCGTTCGACCCCGCGCAGGAGGCGTGGCTGGAGATCGGCACGCAGGGCGCCGACGGTGCAGTGCTGGCGGATGCAGTGTTGTTCGTGCCCGTGCGGTAGAGGAGAGTTCGATGAACCCGACTTCCAAGACCCCGAACAGACACGCTGGAGACGCCGTCCTCGACCGGCGTAGCTTCCTCCGACGCTCCGGCGCCGGACTGCTCGGCCTGACGGCCCTCGACTACCGGATGCTGGCGCGGGGATTCGGCGCGAGCGGCGCCTCCGCGGCCGACCGCATCGTGCTGGGATTCATCGGTGTGGGCGGGATGGGGATGTCGCGCCTGCGCGGCTTCCTCGAGCAACCGGACGTGGACGTCGCCGCTGTTTGTGATGTCGACGCCAACCACGTCGAGGAGGCCATCGCTTTCGTGCAGGAGCGTGGGCGGCGGTTGCCCAAGGCCTTCCATGACTACCGCGATCTACTGAACGAGTCGGACATCGACGCCGTGGTCGTGATCACTCCCGACCACTGGCACGCCATCCCCACGGTGCACGCCTGCGAAGCGGGGAAGGACGTCTTCGTGGAGAAGCCGCTGAGCTACAGCATCCCCGAGGGGCGGGCGATGGCGGATGCCGCGGCGCGTTACCAGCGCGTGACCCAGATGGGAAACCACATCCACAACGACCTCCCCAACTATCGTCGCGTGGTGGAGCGGGTGAAGAGCGGCCAGCTCGGCAAGGTGACCCGTGTTCACCTCTGGAAGGCCTCCAACACCGAAGGTCGGGGCAATCCGCCCGACGGCACGCCACCTCCCGGGCTGGACTACGATTTCTGGCTCGGAGTCGCTCCCCGCCGGCCGTACAACCCGCTGCGCTCCCACTTTACCTGGCGCTACTTCTGGGATTATTCCGGCGGCGAGTTCATGGACTTCTGGTGCCACATCGCGGACGTGGCGTATTGGGCCCTCGATCTGAAGGCGCCGGAGACGGTCTCGGCGATCGGCGGACGGTTCCACCTCGACGACGGCACCGAGACGCCCGACACGATGGAAGCGCAGCTCGCTTTTCCCGGTCTGAATTTCGTCTTCCGCCTGCACCCCCGGCCGTTGCCTGGCTTCGAGCACATGGGCCACATCGGCTGCGTGTTCGAGGGGACCCAGGCGACGCTGGTGACCTCGTACGACCGGCACGAGGTGTACGTGGACGGGAAGAAGCAGGAGGAGCTACCCGAGCCGTCGGTGCACATTCCCGATTCTCCGGGCCACCTGCGCGAGTTCCTCGATGGCATCCGCTCGCGGAACCTGAACACCACGTGCAACGTCGGCTACGGGCATCAACTCACCAAGGCAGGCCTGCTGGCCAATATCGCGCTTCGCAGCGGCGGGTCGGTTCGCTGGGACGACGAGAGGGAGGCCATCGTGGACAATCCGGAGGCGCAGCGGCTGCTGCGCGAGTCCTGGCGCCTGCCGTGGGTGTTGTGAAGGCTCGGTAACGGCAGGAGCGGTAAAGAGGGGTAACCACAGAGGTTACAGAGGGCTGCACAGAGGTCACAGAGGCTAGCACGGAGGGCGCAGAGGACGGAAACCGATAATTACGAATTACGAATTACGAATTACAGGCTTCGCCCAATTTCGTATCGCGGCTCGTTGTCCTCTGCGCCCTCCGTGTTAGCCTCTGCGACCTCTGTATTTAACATCTACTCTCGACTACGCGACCTTAGTGACAAACGAGACCTCGCCGCCGGTCATTTCGTTGATGCTTGCAGTGCGGAGCGCGCCGGCCGCGGTCGCCTGGTACAAACGCGCCCTGGGCGCGACCGAGTTGTGGAACCTGGGCTCTGTGGCGGGGCTGGAGATCGGCGGTGCCCGCTTCTTTGTCGGGGAACCGGCTGCGAACGGATGGGAGAGTCCTGAGGCTCTGGGGACGACCACCTTGCGAGTAGAGGTCTTCTGCGACGATCCCGACGCATTCATCAGGCGGGCCGTGGAGGCGGGTGCCAACGGAGATTTCGACCCCATCCGCGATCACCTGGCCCCCTGGGGAACTCACCGTCAGGGCGGATTCCTGGACCCCTTCGGACATATCTGGTTCGTGGGGGACAGGTCACCTCTGCAGCGGTTTGCGCAGTAGTTGGTTCAGGGCGAGCTCCCGCCGGGCGCGATGCTCACCAGTTCAGCACTTTTCTACCCGATCAGTGCGTTCGCCCGTGGGAAGAACGCGTCCCAGTACCGGCCGTTTCGGTCCTACATCAGTTCGGAGCGACTCGCGCGTAAGCCCCTGCCATAATTGCATTTGCTGCATTAGCGGCCACTCGGCACCCGCCTCGCATTGGGAGAAGGCAAAGCTCGTCGAAGCACCACCTTCATCCAGCGAGGTTGCCATGCGTTCTCTCAAAGACCACTTCAACCGCTTCGAGCGTTTCTTCGGACGGCGGGAAATGGTTCCCGGACTCGCCAACTGGAGGCGCTCACTGCCACCCGTGCTTCGCCGGGTCTGACCAAGGCTTGCAGCGATCGCCGAGCGGAGGCATTGTATCCTCTGCTCGGCAACGCTCGGCGCGATCTCTACAGGTGCTCCAAACTGATCTTCAGCCAATAAGGGACGCCGAATCTTCCACGACCGCGCTCCTCCAAATCTCGCACCGGTAGTCCGTCAATGGGACCGGTGTGCTCCGGCGATCTCCTCCACAGCTTCTCACCCAGACACCGTGCTCATTCCTCCTGCCCCTCGAGTAGCCTCACCCGAACGCGGACAGGTCACTATGGCGAAGATCCGGTATATCGATCCCGCGCGGCCGACCCGGCGTTGGATCACTGCTGGACTCACCTTTGCCGGAGCAGCTGCCGGCGCAGTCGTGGGACTCGCGCTCACCGTGCTCGGTAAGATTGTAGGCGGCGCTCCGCCAGCGGACCTGGCCAACTATCTCTGGAATGCCGGTGTCTTTGGCGCGATGGGCGCCGTCATTGCTCCCACCGTCTCCTGGGCGGTGCTCCGGCGTGCGCCTCTGTGGCGGGTGATCACCGAGCCGCTCCTGGCATCCGTGGCGGGGGCGGCGCTCGGTGTTCTCCTCGGTTCGCCGACGCTGTTCCTGCTCCTGACGCCCGCGGCGGCTGCGGCGGCCGTGGCGCGACTACACTTTACCTACCGGCCCAAGTCCGCCCCGGCTCTGCCGCGCGATCCTGCCGCTCAGCCCCAGGTTTTGCGTCGGGTAGAGGATGTGATATGATTTTTCTGGGTGCACCTCGCCCGAGTTGAAGCTTCCGAACGCCGCAGGCCGCAGCGTTGCGCCATGGCACCTCCTCTCATCCCACTCCCTGTCCCGCGCCATGAAGCTCAACCACCTCAACCTGGCGGTCACCGACGTTCGCGCCGCGAGCGAGTTCCTGGAGAAATACCTGGGGATGCGTCGTGTCGGCGGGAACGCGGGCATGGCGTTCCTGACCGATGCGCCGGACCGATGGGGGTTCGTCCTGACCCTGATGAAAGCGCGCCAGGTCGATTACCCGGGCAACTTCCACGTCGGGTTCTTCGTGGAAAGCGCCGAGAATGTGGACGACATCAACCGTCGACTCAGAGAGGACGGCTTCGAAGCTCCCCTCCCGGAGGATACGGGGCACAGCTACGGCTTCTATATGAAGGCGCCCGGAGGATTCACGGTTGAGATAGGGGCGTGACGTACATCTCCTATCTACCCCATCCTCCCTCGAAGGCTCTCGTCGATGGGGACCTGGAGCTTTCGATGCCGTCTCCGGCCGATGCTCCGGCGCTGGCCGCGTACGGTGCTGATCCGGTGCTTCTGGAGGGCATCTGGGTCTCCGGATCGCCGCCCCTTGGAGACCCGTATGCCTGGGCTTGCGCGCGCATCGATGAGTTTCTGGCGGGATGGTGTCCGCCGGGCGGACCGCACGGCGCCACGCTGGCGATCCGGGAGCGCGGCCGTCTGGTCGGCTTCGTTTATATGTCGCGACGCGAGGGTTGCGAGCTCGAGCTCGCTTATGGAATCGCGCCGCCGGAGCGGGGGAAGGGGTTGGCAACCAGAGCGGCCCTCCTGGCGACCTCCTGGGCACTGGAAGAGGGCGACTTTGATCGCGTTCTCCTGTACGTAGACGAAGATCACTCGGCCGGACACCGAGTAGCCGCAAAGGCTGGGTTTCGTCAGATCGAGCGTGTCGTCAACCGCATCGAACAGACCGGTGAAACCTTCGTCCAGGTCGTGTACGTCAGAACGAGAAAGGGCGACGACCCTGATTCGACCTGACTGAGTGTACAACATAACCCTCAAATCGTGGCGTCCGCGGGCCCCTGTAGACGGTTTGCGTGGGCTTCCTCCTCCCCTTCCTCCTCCCGGACCTTTCAATGCTCGGCTGCCGCGTCGGGGCCGTGGCGTACAAACTCGGCCACGTCTGCACCGTTCCCGCGGCACGACGACGCCCGCATTCTCGTCTACAAGGCCACCGCACGCTGGAATTATCAGGAGCAACCCATTGTCGTCTATTGCAGCAGCACGTATGTACCGGATGAATCTGGCTGGAAGCTTGCATTCCATCAGCAGACGGATGTGCTTAGCGAGGGAGGGCATAAAGGGCGGTAACCACAGAGGTTACAGAGGATTACATCGGGGACGCAGAGCGCGGAAACGGACAATGCGTCCTCTGTGCAACCGTCTGCGGTCAACAACGGACCCACGCGACCTCTCCTTCCTCCCACAGGAGATTGAAATTGTCACCGAAAGACCTGGTTTCCGATTATCTCGCCCGCGTTCGGGCGAAGGAAGGATGGGAGAGCCTCCTCTCCGACGAGTTGCGGTTTACGAATTTTACTCACCCGGTGAAGCGCGTGGCCGGGAAGCAGGGGAGCATTGAAGGAATCCGGCGCTTCTACTCGATGGTGACGGCGCTGGAGGTCGAGCGCATCATTGCGGACGGCAAGCATGTCTGCGCGCTAACTCGCTACGAGCTGCAGCCGCCCGGTGGCCCGGCATTCGAAAGCCACGTTGCGGAAGTGTTCGAGGTGGAGGACGGGAAGATCACCTCGCTCGGCATCTATTTCGACAGCGCGCCGTACCCGAAGCCTCCGACCACCACCAGCTGAGCTGGAGCCGATCCCATAGATGTTACCAGCCCGAATGGCGAAACCTGGACGGAGCAGGTCCGCGTATGGAGTGCACCCGGCAGACGATCTCATCCACGCCCACGCGGCCAACGGTCTGGCCGGTCTTCTGCTCGGACGCTGCTACCGATGCCAGGTGAGAGAGTGACCGTCGACTCCATAGAGCTGTCGCAGGCCAGTGCAGTCCGCACCGCCCAGGCGGACGAGCTATTCTCCTTTCCGGGTCGCTGGGTCGGAGGGGGCAGTCTGATCCTGGGTCCCATCCTGATCGCTAGCGGCGCACTGCTCCGGAGCCCGTTCCACTTCTTTGCCCCTCAGCAGCTCGCCGCTTACCAGGCGCACCCAACGCTGATCACCGCGGCGTACAGCCTCTATTCGATCGGCAGCGTCGTGCTGTGCTTCGGAATCATCGCCCTTGCGAATCTGATCGGGAGATGGAATCGAGTGTGGGCGGCATGGGCTGGCAGCCTCGCCGTCCTCGGTCTCTTCAACCGCACCTTCTCCGCGGGCGTGGACCACCTCGCCTTCCAGCTCGTCCGGGTTCAGAACCTGAACATGGCGGTCCAGGCCGTGTCTCACTCGTATCGGGCCTTTCACATCTTCCGGTACCTGAACGGCGCGATCATGATCGGGTGGGTGCTCCTGGCGATCGGCGCGTATCGCTCGGGCACGCTCGGGTGGTTCCGCTCCGTTGCACTCGGCCTCATGGTGATGCTTCCGATCGGCACCCTCAAAGGCACGGAGATTTGGTCGCTTGCCATCGTGGGGCTCTGCATTGCCCTGATCCCGCTCGGAATCTCGATGCTGCGCGGTGGCCTTCCCCTCAGCAGGCGGGCTAAGCTCTGGACCATCGTGGTGATTGCGTGGAGTATCATCCATGCCATCCTCACCATCCGGTTCCCGGTACTGATGAACTAGCAGGTTTTCTACGGGTAGGTACTATCTGCGGGTACCTGTTGCGATGCGTGCATTATTCGCGATTGTCGGCGCGCTGATCGCCTTGATCGGGCTCGTATGGCTGTTGCAGGGCATGGGCTTGCTGCCCGGCAGCTTCATGACGGGACAGCGGCAGTGGGCGGTCTACGGAGCTGTGGCGATCGTCGCCGGCGTGATGATCATCCTGCTTTCGCGACGTCGCCTGCGCGACTGAACTATTCGCGGTGAGGAGCTCGAAGGATGACACAGAGGTTACAAAGGAAGGTCGCGGACAAGGCCACCAGATTCCTCCGTCCCTTCGATCCTGGTGTTAGCGACATGGTGGCTCCTGCGTTCCCGCCGTATCCTCTGCGCCCCGCCCTTGTCGAGGTGTTTTACAGGAGCAGGGAGGTAGCCTATGGGCTTCTGGCTGCATCCTTGCTGGTTCTAGGCTCCTCGGTTTTCGTGTTGTTCGTTGCCGGGGCCAGCCCGGTGTTGATCATCCCGATCCTGCTTGTCCCGGCGATCTGCCTGCTGCTCGTCTGGTGCATCACCATCGAGGTGAACTCCGACGAGCTGCACGTGAGCCTGGGGATGGGTGCGGGCCGTCGCGTTCCACTCAAGGAGATCACGAAGGTCTCGATCAGCAAAGCCCCCTGGCATCAGGGCTGGGGGATTCGCGCATCGCGGCTGGGCTACCTGTACCGTGTCACCGGTTTCCGAACCGTAGACGTGGTACTCAAGAACGGCGAGACCATCCGCCTCGGTACCCGTCGGGCCGACGAGTTGCAGCGAGCGCTGAGGCGCGCGCTCAAGTCCAACCGGCAACGGACACGCGGCAAGGTTGCGCAGCGGTAGCATCTCTGCTCGTACTCTCTCGACGAGGTGAGGGAGGTGCATTCAGTTCGTCCTTGTCGGCCGCACGGCCCCGATTTCGCCAGTTCCCCCCTCAGCGCCCCTGGAGCAGCCCACTGCCCGCATTATCCGGCGCCTGGGAGCAGAGCTCGGCAGTCGGCCTGTTCAGTGACGGCCGCACCTGGAACGCCACCATCGGCCTGGGTCACCCAAACCTGCTTCCTGGAACCTTTTGATTGCAGTACCGCCGCGCATCGTCGCGCCGACTACGCTCCGCCACGATGGCCGGCGGTACTTTGCCACCGTGCTGGCGCGAATCAACTCCCGGGATCGAGCACTTGTCGATCTCGCCGGGCCTCCTACGACGCATGGGGTGAAACCGATCAGAATCACCCACTCTACGGACGAGACCTCGCCGATGAACATCGCGCTCTGGATCCTGCAGCTGCTCCTTGCCGCGGCCTTCGCGGCGCACGGTTGGATGCTGGTTGCTCCCCCACCGGAGCTTCTTCCCATCATCAACGAGTCGCTCGGCGTGGCGTTCCGACTCTTCCTCGGGGTGGCGGAGATCGCCGGTGCAATCGGCCTCCTCCTGCCCGCGGCTACGCGGAAGATGCCGTGGCTGACCCCGCTGGCTGCCGCTTGTCTCGCCTTCGTCGTCGCCAGTGCTACCGTACTGCACCTCTCGAGAGGCGAGAACAGCTCGGCGGTCACAACCGTGATCCTCTTCCTCCTGGCCGCGTTCGTGGCGTACGGTCGGTGGCGCCTGCGGCCGATCCAGGCGAGAAACGTCAGCCGCTCCGCGGCGGATGCCTTCGTAGGCTAGGGCGAGCGAGGCAGATGTGAGCACGATCGTGGTGCAGGCGTTCGTCACCCTCGACGGCGTGGTGCAGGGTGTCGGTGCGCCCGATGAAGACCGCGAAGGCGGGTTCGAGCACGGTGGTTGGGGGATGGATTACGACGCGCAGATGGACGAGCGCGGCGAGGTCGGAGAGCTGATCGGGGAATGGGAGCGCGGGACCGAGGCACTGCTGCTCGGCCGCAAGACGTACGAGATCTTCGCCCGCTCCTGGGGCGTGTGGGACGAGAATGCGGAAGGCCTGCAGGGCGAGCTGACCCGAAGGTACAACCGGATCCCCAAGCACGTTGCGTCGCGCACGCTGACGGAGCTAGGCTGGCGGAACTCGCACCTTCTGGGCGCCGACCTCCCGACTGAGGTGCAGAAGCTGCGGGCGGCACCCGGCGGAGAGATCCGCGTGTGGGGGAGCACCGGGCTGATCCGGACGCTGGCGGCGCACGACCTGGTGGACGAGTACCGGATCGTCGTCTACCCGCTCGTGCTGGGTAGCGGGAAGAAGCTCTTCTCCGATGGCTTCGCGCCCACTAGGCTCGCCCTGGTCCAGAGCCGTCCTCTGCAATCCGGGGTCCTGGTGAACACCTACCGCCGCACTGAGGCGGGTGGGGCGTGATCTGCGCCTCGCGTCCATCGCGCATGGAGAATCGATGTCGGATCGTGGATACCTCCTGGACAACCAGAAGGTCGAAGCAGAGCAGCGGTGCCGCGGAGGCATATTCCCCGATCGCCAGGCCTGAATGCATACCGCTGGAGATTGCCACGATCGACATGATTCGAGGTGATCTGCTGAGCAGCGGCCTGGTAGCCGAGGACGAGATCGAGCGTCACCGCGAGAACGTGCGAGCCGGGGTCCTGGACCTCTCTCAACCACCCATGATTTCGGTTCGGGGATGCAAACCCGCCATTCGCAGCTGAGCCGTCGCACTCATGCCACCCCCCACGACGCCAGGTTACTCCGGTCGCTCGCTGGCGCAGAAGCTCGGGATCAAGGAGGGGAGCAGCCTCCTGGCAGTCGGCGCGCCACCAGACTACCTCGATCGACTCGGTGCGCTACCCGCAAACGCGGCGATCGTTGAGCGGATCGGACCGGCGGTCGACATCGTGCACCTTTTTGTCACGCGAAGGGCGGACATGGAGGGGCGTCTGCGTGCGCTCCGCGAGCAGGTGCGCCCCGACGCGGCGGTGTGGGTGTCATGGCCGAAAAAGTCGTCCGGTGTGGAGACTGACATCAGCGAGAATATCATCCGCGAGGTGGCACTGCCGCTGGGTTTCGTGGATGTGAAAGTCTGCGCGGTGACGGAGGTCTGGTCGGGTCTGAAGCTCGTGGTCCGCAAGACGTTGCGCTGATTGCGAAGTTTCCGGTTTCTCATCCTGGTTCCGGAGCAAACAATGACTCGTGTACGCGTGCACAACTTCAGCATCTCCCTGGACGGGTACGGAGCCGGCCCGCGCCAGACGCGGGAGGAACCCCTCGGCGTCGGCGGAGAAGAGCTGCACGAATGGTTTTTCCCGACGCGCACCTTCCGGCAAATGGGAGGGAAGAGCGACGGCACCAAGGGCGTTGACGACGAATTCGCGTCGAGATTCGGGAAGGGTGTGGGTGCCTATATCATGGGGCGCAACATGTTCGGGCCAATCCGTGGCTCGTGGCCCGATGAAACCTGGCGCGGGTGGTGGGGGAAGAACCCTCCGTACCACGTCCCCGTGTTTGTGCTGACGCACCATGAGCGCGCGCCAGCCGAGATGGAGGGCGGTACCGTCTTCCATTTCGTGACGGGCGGAATCCACGAGGCGATGGACCGGGCCAGGGAGGCCGCGAAGGAGAAGGATATTCAGATCGGAGGGGGCGTTTCGACGATCCGCCAGTACCTGGAGGCGAGGCTCATCGACGAGTTGCACATTGCGATCGCCCCGCGATTGCTGGGCTCGGGAGAGCACCTGTTCTATGGCCTCGACCTCCTGGAGCTGGGCTATGAGTGCACGACGCACGTGCCGACGGAGGCAGCGACGCATATCGTGCTGACGAAACGTCAGTGAGCGGGACTGTACAAGACAAGGAGACAAGGGGACAAGGAGACAGGGAGGGGGATTCGGGAGAATTCATAGCCGAATTCAAAATTTCCGTTTTGGTGCGCCTCACCTCTTCGGAGACACCAGGCATTCAAGGTGACTTCTGACGCCAGCGATCGACTGCGCCGTGTTCGCGCGGTCCGGGCGGAGCTGCACGCCATCGGTCCGAAACGCACCCGGCCATTCGATGGGGATTTCGAGAACGTCGCCATGCCGGTGGGGGACTGCGACGCTCTGCGGGAAGTGCTCATCGCCGAGGGTGCTCGCACCGTCATCGAGATCGGCCTCGCCTATGGGAGCTCGGCTCTGGCGATCGGAGAGGCACTCTGTTCGACGGGCCCACCCAACCCGTCCCACATCGTCATCGATCCGTTTCAGGCCTCGGCCTTCGATAACGTGGGCCTGGAGGCCCTGGAGGCGGCGGGCCTTATGGCGCAGACCACTTTCTTCGAAGAGCCCTCCTCCAGCGTGCTCCCGCGTGTCCTGGGCGAGGGGTTCACGGCCGATGCGGCCTTCGTCGATGGCAGCCATCGATTCCACGAGGTCTTCGTGGACCTGTACTTCCTGCGAAAGCTCGTTCGTCCGGGCGGGCTGATCATCCTGGACGACGTGGAGTGGCCATCCGTCGCGGCGGCTCTTCACTATTTCGACCTGAACCTCGGGTGGCAACCGGTCGCCATCGAGGGGCGGCTGACGGCGCGCCGCCTTCCCGAGCCGTTCGAACCCAGCTTCAGCGATTTCATACCGTTTATCCCGGTCAATCCTTGAATCATGACGCCGGCACAGGTCGACCCGTGCCGGCTGACAGGCCGATGCGGCGAACTCCGACTGCGGCGTCAGGATCGCATGGGGACCGGTTCCCTGTTTGGCCCCGAGATACTCCTGGTCCGGGTGTCGCCCGACTTCTCGGGGGTCGATACTCTCGGTGTGTACGGCCGCATCGTCCCGCAGCACATCGAAGTCGGCGGAGCGGGACGGTTCGGCCGCCGCCTGGCATGGCGGAGTCACCGGACTGTCCGAGCCGCCGCCTCGCCCTCGGAATTCGTAATTCGGATCAACTGGATCGGCGCGGAACGCCGAACTGAAACAACAAGGAGCAACCTTGAGCAAGCTCCTCGGTTTCCTCGGTCTGACTCTGGGCGGCTGGCTCGGCTGGGCAATCGGCGCACGGCTCTCCATTACCGCCGCCATTTTCCTCAGCATCGTTGGAACGGGCCTGGGCCTCTACCTTGGCCGCCGCATCGCTCAGGAGTACTTCTGACCTCGTTGCTTGCTACGGGCCGCCGAGCCCCCGGTCGTCCGGCATTCTCTCGAGCTCAGCCTCTATCCCCCACCCAGCTTCGCTGCATTCATCGCCTGACTCTGGTCGTGTGCGGCACCCTCGCCCCGGAGTTGCAGGATCGAGTACATTCCACATCCTTGACTCGCCGCGCCCGCCCGCAGAGCATGCCGGAGCATGGAGATGGCTGAAGGATCTGTGCCGACGAGTAGCCAGACCGCCCTCGTTCTGGGCGGCGGCGGCTTCACGGCGAGCTCGTGGATCACCGGGCTCGTCGTCGGAATGGCCGAGGGGGGTCTCGACGTGCGGAGTGCCGACGTGCTGATCGGCACCTCGGCGGGAGCCCGGGTGGCGCTGCAGCTCGCGCGCGGGGCTCCACTGGAAGAGGTGTTCGCGCGGCAGGTGGGCGCGGCGGCACACGTGGGACGTCCGTCCGCCCCGCTGGACTGGGCTCACCTGCAACGCGAGGTGGCGCGAGCGAAGGAGCTGGGCGGCGACCGGTCGGAGATCCTGCGGCGCATCGGGCAGCTCGCCCTCGCCCACGGCGGGCCGGACCGAAGGGCGCTGGTGGCGTCGCAGCTGCTTCTACAGGAGTGGCCGGAGCGGAGCGTGCGGCTGATCGCGCTGAACGCCGAGACCGGAGTGCGACGGGCGTTCGACCGGGAAAGCGGCATCGAGCTGGTCGATGCGTTGATGGCCACGACGGCATTCTTCGGCGCCGCGCCGGTCTGGTTCGACGGCCAACCCTACATCGACGGCGGATTCTACTCGAGCGACAACGCTGACCTGGCCGCCGGATGTGCGCGGGTACTCGTGCTGGCTCTGCGCGCCCCGCCCTGGGCGATGCGGCTCGTATCGCTGGAAGCGGGAGTCGCGGAGCTGCGGGCGTCGGGCGCGGAGGTAGTGGTGATTCAGCCGGACGAGGAGGCAATGGAGGCGATCACCTCCGCCGGGAGTCCAATGAATCCGGCGGTCTTCGAGTCGGCAACGCGAGCGGGGCGGGCGCAGGGGCTCCGCGAGGTTGCGCGGCGCGGCACGAGCTGGTGGTAGCTCCTCTGGTAGTTGGTCGCCACCTATGCCCGACTCTCTGACAGGTACCTCAACCTGTTCTGGGATGCCCCCCGGCGATAACGAACGCTCTAAAGCGTCTGGGCAAATTTCCACTCGACACTCCACCGTGGGGAGACCATGGCGACGACTCTCGAGCGCGTCTACCGGATGAAGTTTGCGGGCGTGTATCCGCACTACCTGCAGAAGGTGGAGCGGAAGAACCGCACGAAAGAAGAGCTCGACCAGGTCATCTGCTGGCTCACCGGCTACAGCACGAAGGAGTTGCAGCAGCAGATAGACCTGGGAAGCGACTTCGAGACCTTCTTTGCCAACGCACCCCACTTCAATCCCAACGCGTCGCTCATCAAGGGCGTGGTGTGTGGCGTGCGCGTCGAAGAGATCGAAGACCCGCTCATGCGGAAGGTGCGCTACCTGGACAAGCTGGTCGATGAGCTGGCAAAGGGTAAGACGATGGAGAAGATCCTGCGTCGGTAATCCGTGCGTGATTTGCGATACGGGCGTAGCTCGCTGGCGAGACCAAGCGAAGCACTACCCGATGCAGGAGTGTGACCGCGTCGGCTAACCACCTGCGACGGGGGGAGGAATGGGATCCTCGATCGGAATGGGTATCGCGGTGGGGCTCGTTCCGGGGTCGGGCTCGGCAACATTGGCGCCGGCATAGCGATTCGGTGCCGCCAGCGGCCTGGCGGTCGGTGCTGCATGCCCGAACCATGGTCGCTAGCTACGAACGATCGCGTAGCATGGCGGTCTGCACACATGGCGCCGGCGAGGTGGGCGGCAGTTCGCTTCGAAGCCGCGGGAAGCCGTTGAGGCCTGCTACCCGCGGCTCAACGATTTACCGCGGGCTTGAAGCCGCGCTACGACGGCGTTGCAACCATGCTTCAGAGGGTGACGGTGACGGCCAGCGGAGTCGCACGGCGCCCGGTCTATACTCGCGCGCGCCCCCGCATCACCAGATGGAGGATGAAGAGGAGGACGACCGCACCGACGAAGGCGGTGAAGATCGTTCCAGCGAGGCCGCCGAAAGGCGTGCTGACGCCGAGCGAACGGAAGATCCAACCGCCGACGAACGCCCCCACGATGCCAACGATGATGTCTCCGATGAGCCCCACGCCTCCCACCACGAGTGCCGCGAGCACTCCCGCGATCAGGCCGACGATCAGCCACGTAACCAGGTCCACGGCACACCTCCTCTTCAAGGGTTTCTCGGGCAAGGCGCAACCCGCGTGCCCGGTGTTCGATGACGCCCCTCCGATCGCTTGGACGAGAGCCCGTGGCTCGGGCCGTGCGTGATGAGGAATGCTTTGCTGCGCGTGCCCTGTCGTCCCGCGGAGCATCTGGAGATCTTCCTGTAGGGCCGCCCCTTGTGGTCCACACGACCCGCCCTTACGGGTCGCCTCATCCCGAAGTTCCGATCCACAATCCAGCCAACGGCGGTGCGTCATGCCTTGCCCGAACCAATGCCTCCCGCTGGTCGTTGCGGCTGCGCTCAGGCTGGCTCCGAACTTTGGCGCGGCCCAGGATACCCCGAGCGAGCCACCATCCCTCCGCCGGGTCAGCTCGTCGACCTGGGCGGGTGGCGTCTCCACCTCAACTGCACGGGCGAAGCAGGGCCGGGCAGCCGACTGTAATCCTGGAGGCGGGCGCCGGCGGGTTTTCCGTGGATTGGAGTCTGGTTCAACCCGAGGTCGCCGCTTTGCACGCGTGTGCTCCTACGACCTCCTATTCGAATCCGCAGATAGGCAGTTGCCATGTGTCGTAACATCAGGGTTCTGGCCAATTTCGATCCGCCTGCCACGGAAGAGGAGATCCGTGCCGCGGCGCTTCAGTACGTGCGCAAGGTCAGCGGGTCTACGCGTCCCTCCAAGGTCAACGAGGAAGCCTTCAACCGAGCGGTCGACGAGGTGGCCGCCGCCACCGAGCGGCTCATTCGTTCGCTGAAGATCAAGGCCCCGCCGCGCGATCGTGAGGTGGAACGGGAGAAGTTGAAGGCGCAGTCGCGAAAGCGTTTCGGCCGTGAACCCCTCCACAGCCCGATCCCCCACGTGCCAAGGAGCTAGCGGGGCCATCCAGTCAGGGACGGCCGGGGACGCTTGTCACTTTCCGCCCGCCTTCGCGCTGATCAAGCAACCGCACCTCCGCTCACCTGCGCCGACCCACGTCGCGCTGCCTTGCAGCGGACGCTGCACACGGGCATCATAGCCACTCGGCGGTGCGGCACGCGCCGCGCCCCCGCTCCGCCCCCTATCGTGCGGCCGGAAACGACCTCGCCGGAGGGGAGACCGGATCCTTCGTCTCTGGTAGACGGCCACCCTGCTGCTCGCCGTCCTCGGCCAGCAGAACCCTCTCTTCAGCCGCTCGAGCGGCATGATCGGAATCGGAAGAATCCCACGATGAGATATCTGATCCTCTTCATCTGTCTCCTTCTCGGCGTGACCCCGGCGGAGGCGCAGGTCGAGACCGCATCCGACGACGTTCTGATCGAGGTTGGGGGTGCCAGCACGGAGATTCGAACGGACGACCAGGGAGTCCTGCACGTAGCAGTGTCCGAGAGCGATGCCCTGGAGCTCCGCCAGCGAGGATTCGTCAGGTACAGCGACTTCGGAGCTCGCGGAGATGGCAAGACGGACGACATCGACGCCATCGCCGTGGCGCACGCGTTCGCCAACGAGTACGATCTCCCCGTTCGCGCGGACGAAGGTGCCACCTACTACATCGTGGGGGAGCGTACGGCGGTCATCCGGACGGACACCGATTTCGGCACGGCTGAGTTCATCATCGACGATCGGAACGTCCAGGATCGGACCTCCTCCGTCGTCGAGGTAGCCTCCAGTCACGAACCGCTGGAGCTCAGCGGGATCTCCTCTCTCCGCAGAAATCAGAAGAAGATCGACGTCTCATTGCCTGGACCTGCCCTGATCACCGTCACCGATACGACGGTCAGGCGCTACATCCGCTATGGGCCCAACCAGAACAACGGCGCCCCACAAACCGACATCTTCGTGGTCGACGCGCAGGGCAACGTGGATCCAAACACTCCGATCATCTGGGATTTCGATCGGATCACGGAGATCACGGCCCTGCCCATGGACGAGACGACACTGCACATCACCGGCGGCCGCTTCACCACCATCGCCAATCAGGCCGAGTCGAAGTACACCTACTACAACCGGAACATTGCGATCAGACGCTCCAACGTGGCGGTGGATGGGCTGGAGCACCGCATCACCGGCGAGGGAGATCACGGCGCGCCGTACAGCGGATTCATCAACATCGGCGATGCCGCCAATGTCACCGTCCGGAACACCGTGCTGACCGGCCACAAGACTTACCGCACCATTGGCTCGGCGGGAGAACCGGTCTCCATGGGCTCATATGACGTGCTCGTGAACCGCGCCCTCAACGTCTCGTTCATCAACAACCGCCAGACCAACGACATCAACGACCGGACGTACTGGGGGATCATGGCCTCCAACTACAGCAAGAACCTCCTGTACGACAACTGCACCTGGTCGCGCTTCGATGCCCATATGGGGGTCGCCAACGCCACCATCCGCAACTCGACCCTGGGGCACATGGGCATCAACGCCATCGGCACCGGGGTCTTCACCGTCGAGAACACCACCGTCTACGGAAACAACTTCATCAACCTGCGCAGCGATTACGGCAGCACGTGGCAGGGAGAGATCGTGATCCGGAACAGCGTGTTCGTGCCCTCCGGCGGCAGGCCCGTGAGTGCCAGCCTGATCGGCGGCCGCAATACCGGACAGCACGATTTCGGCTACACCGCCTACATGCCGGAGCGCATCATCATCGATGGCCTGCGCATCGACGATTCGAATCACCCGGAGGAGTACGAGGGCCCGGCGATCTTCGCGAACTTCAACCCGCAGATGACGGACGAGTCGTACCGGGAGCAGTTTCCCTACATCCGAACCAAGCAGGTCATCCTCAGGAACGTGACCACGGCCAGCGGCAAGCCTCTGCGGGTCAGCAACAATGCGTTCATGTTCAAGGACGTTCAGATCATCAGGGAGTGAGCTCACGTACGGCTAGTTGACTACTGTCACCTCATTCGAGTGAGGCCTCGATGCGGGTAGCCCGAGTCCTGTTGTCGAACAACCGATCTGTGACGATACGAAGCACCGCTCCGGTCATCCTTGCTCTGGCCATCGTCGCCTCCGTTCCGCTGCACGCTCAGGAAGCGAACGGCTCGCGTCCCGCGAGCACGAACGTGCGTGGCGCAGACTTCCCGCGGGTTCACCCTGACGGCCGGGTCACATTCCGGATCGCGGCGCCGCACGCGCGCAGCGTCGTCCTGAACCCGGGCGGGAGCGACAACGGGCTCGGCGCACCCACGCCAATGCAGCGAGGCAACGACGGAGTCTGGACCGTTACTGTCGGGCCCGCGGTGCCGGGGTTTCACTACTACTGGTTCCTGGTCGACAGCGTGGTGGTGAACGATGCCGGGAGCGAGACGTTCTTCGGCTGGGGCCGGCAGTCCAGCGGCATCGATGTACCCGATCCGGCGGGCGACTTCTACGCCGCCCGTGACGTGCCGCACGGAGAGGTCCGCGAGCGGTGGTATCGATCCAGCACCACCGGTGGTTGGCGGCAGGCGTACGTGTACACACCGCCGGGTTATGACGCCGACCCCGAACGGCGCTACCCGGTTCTGTACCTGCAGCACGGGGCAGGGGAGGACGCGCGTGGCTGGGTAAAGCAGGGACGGATGAACCTCATCATGGACAACCTCATCGCCGAGGGCAGGGCTCAGCCCATGATCGTGGTGATGGAGACGGGCTATGCCACCCCGGACTCCTCGGCGGCCGATGCGGGGGCCGCACCCGGCGGAGGCGGAGGAGGCACGCCCAACGCGTTCGCGCAGCTCGTGGTCGACGACCTCATCCCCATGGTCGACTCGACCTATCGCACGCTCCCGGAGCGGGAGCACCGGGCGATGGCGGGGTTGTCGATGGGGGGAGGGCAGACGCTGCAGATCACCCTCGCAAACCTGGACCGCTTCGCCTGGATCGGGTCCTTCAGCGGCGCGCTGGGACAGGATTTCGATCCGGAGACTGCCTATGGCGGCGCCCTCTCCGACCCGGAGCGGATCAACCGGGAGGTGCGGCTCCTCTACTTCAGTGCCGGGACCGAGGAGCCCCGCTTCCACCGGGCCGCCACCGCGATCACGCAGGCCCTGAAGCAGGCCGGATTCGAGAACGTCGTGTTCTTCGAGTCGCAGGGAACAGCCCACGAGTGGCAGACCTGGCGGCGGGCGCTGCACGACTTCGTTCCGCGGCTCTTCCGGCCCTGAGTCGAGGGCTCGAGGACGCTGAGCAATCAACCACCATCTCCTCCTCGCTCATGTTGGAACAACTCCAGATCCGCACGGCCACCCTCGATGATGCCGAGCCGCTGACTGTGCTCGCGGAGCAGACCTTCCGCGACACCTTCGCCGCGGACAACACGGTCGAACACCTGGAGGCGTACGTCCGCTCGGCGTTCACCATCGATCGGATTCGGGAAGAGTTGGATGACGACGATAGTCTCTTCTTACTCGCCTTCCTGGAGGACAGCGATCGGCCGGTCGGCTACGCCAAGCTCCGAAGCGGAGAGGCGCCACCGTGCGTGACCGACCCGGACCTCATCGAGCTCCAGCGGATCTACGTGGATCGGAGCGCGCAGGGCCACGGAGTGGGGGCCGCGCTCATGCGGGCGAGCCTCGACATGGCTCGAACGATTGGATGCGGTACGGTCTGGCTCGGCGTGTGGGAGCACAACACCCGTGCGATCTCTTTCTACGAGCGGTGGGGTTTCAAGACAGTCGGGGACCAGACCTTCCTCATGGGCGCTGATCCCCAACGAGACCTCGTCATGACGCGAGCGCTCCGGCGGGAATAATTGCTGATTGCGAATTACGAATTACGAATTACCCAAAGGCAAAGACGATCGCGCCTCACAATTCAAGATTAGAATTCAAAATTCGCAATTAGCAACTCGTAATTCCCGATCTTTGGAAGAGGTCGGGTTCCGCGCGAGCTGCCGCGCGCCGTAGCGGACGTCCTGCCGCAGCACGTCCATCCAGGTGCGCAGGCGCACCCGCTCCTCCCGGCGGTGCGCCGCGCGCTGCAGCGTCCGACGAGCTTCGTCCAGCTCGCCAAAACGACGCAACGCTCGGCACGGGCCTCCCCTGGCCCTATCCCCTCCGCGGTGAGCTGCTCGACGCGCAGCTCCAGGTGGAGACGGATCTCCTCCTCCACCTCGCGCTCCTCCGCGCCCGGCCGCGGCCGGGCAGGTGCAGCAGTCGGCGGATCCCCGGGCGGATCATGGGTCCTCCTAGGCCCCCTGCGGGACGGTCAGGATCCCCGAGACGGTTTCCGCGTAGCGGAGAAATCGCGCCGTCTCTGTGGCCAGGTAATGCCTGCCTGCGGTCGTGATCTCGTAGTAACGCGCCCGCCGATTGTTCTCCGTAATCCCCCAGTCCGCCTTCACCAGCCCGCGCTCCTCCAGGCGGTAGAGGGCCTGATACAGAGCCGAGTCGCGGACCTCCAGCGCCCCGGCGGAGCGCCCTTCCAGCCAGCGGGTGATCTCGAAGCCATGCATCGGCCCCCACGAGAGCGCTTTCAGCACCAGGACGTCAAGCGTGCCTTTGACCAGCGACAAGGTGTCCGACATGCTTCCTCCAGAGTCTCCATTAAGAGTCTGAAAGGAAGATGTGCGCCGCGCATGCGGCGGGCAAGGTTCTTAGCTCTCACGGAGGGGTCGCGACGAGTCCCTTGCCTCACCCTGCGCGTCCCACGACCTTGCCTGCCGGAGCGTCGGCGTACCTGGAGGGGGCGAGCACCGAGGGAGACCATGGCGATCAAGCGGATGGACAACGTCGGCATCGTGGTCGAGGACCTGGACTCCACCATCGATTTCTTCACCGAGCTCGGTCTCGAGCTCGAGGGTCGCGGTCCCATCGAAGGGGAGTGGGCGGAAGGCGTGACCGGACTTCGCGGCATGCGGGTGGAGGTGGCGATGATGCGCACGCCGGACGGCCACAGCCGCCTCGAGCTGTCCCGGTTCCTCGCACCGACCGTGGTCGCGGACAACCGCAGAGCCCCGGTGAACGCGCTCGGCTACCTGCGGGTGATGTTCGCGGTGGACGATCTCGACGACACGCTCGCGCGACTCCGCAAGCACGGTGCGGGGGTCGTGGATCAAGTAGTCCGGTACGGAGACTCGTATCGGCTCTGCTACGTCCGGGGACCGGAAGGGATTCTCCTCGGGCTCGCCCAGGAGCTCGGGCAGGGGACTTAGGACCACCCCCTTGTGCCGATGCGGATCGATTGCGGGGATTTCGAGCTCCGCCCGTGGCAGGAGGGCGACCAGCCGCACCTCGTGCGGCACGCCAACGATCGCGAGATCTGGCGCAACCTCAGGGATCAGTTCCCGCACCCTTATACGGCGGCGGATGCGGACCGCTGGGTCCGCCAGGCAGCGCGACAGCAGCCGGTCACCGATTTCGCGATCGTGATCGACGGATATCCCGGCGGAGGGATCGGCGTGAAATTGCGCGCGGATGTCGAGCGCTGCTCAGCCGAGATCGGCTACTGGTTGGGCCAGACGTTCTGGGGTCGCGGCATCATGGCGTCCGCGGTGCGGGCGGTCACTCGTTATGCGATGCCGACCTTCCAACTCACCCGGCTGTATGCGGTATCCTTCGCCTACAACGTCCGATCGCACCGCGTGCTCGAGAAGGCCGGCTACTCGCACGAGGGCACGCTACGGCGCAGCGCCATCAAGGATGGGATCGTGGTCGACCAGCGCATGTACGGCATCACAGACCTCGATCTGGAGAGCGCGGGTCTTCCCTGATGGCCCCTGGGGCGAGCATCAGACAGCGTAGGCTTGTCTTCCTGGGCGCAGCGAAGGATCACACCGGGTGCCGGCCGCCGCGCTACGGGAGGGTGGCCCGGCGAGTAGCGGGATGTTGGAGCCGGACCTTTGGTCTCTAGAAGGAGGATGAAAAGATGTCGACGGTGGGAATTCGCTACATCATCGATGACGTGGCCGCGGCCAGGGACTTCTACACGTCCCTCTTCGGCTTCACCGTGGAGCGTGACTTCGCGCCGGCCTTCGCCTCCGTCGTGCGGGATGGCGTTCGCCTCCTGCTGAGCGGGGACGGAAGCTCGGGAAAACATCCGTTGCCGGACGGACGCCAGCAGGTTCCGGGCGGCTGGAATCGGGTGCACCTCGAGGTGGACGACCTCGCAGCCGAGATCGTGCGGCTGCGTGCGGCGGGAGTCACCTTCCGCATGGATGACGCCGTCTCCGGACCTGGCGGATCACAGATCATCGTCGAGGATCCGTCGGGAAATCCGGTCGAGCTCTTTCAGGGGCGACGGATGGACGAATCGAGCCCCGGCTGAACGCCTAGCAGGCCATCCGGGGTCGTCGGCAACTCTCAGGAGGCTCCTCATGATCGCTGACGCTGCGGCGCGGGACATCCTTGCTCGATCGCTGGCGTGGTCCGACGCACACGTCTCGTTCGAGCGGGCGGTGCGCGACATCCCCGTCCACCTCCGCGGCACCCGACCGCCGGGCTTGCCGCACTCCTGCTGGGAGCTCGTCGAGCACATCCGGCTCACCCAGCGGGACATCCTGGACTTTGCCATCGCCGAGGAGTACCACGAGGCGGAATGGCCCGCCGATTACTGGCCGCCCTCCCCCGAGCCACCCCACGCCGACGCCTGGGATCAGAGCATCGCAGCCGCGAAGGAAGATTGCGAAGCTCTGCAGCGACTCGCGCGCGATGCCGCAGTCGACCTCCTGGCGGTGACCCCTCACGGCACCGACCAGACCTACCTGCGCGAGATCCTTCTGGTATTGGATCACACCGCGTATCACGTGGGCCAACTGGTGCTGGTGCGGCGCGCACTCGGCGCCTGGGCAGAGTCGTGAGCCGACTCTGGCCCATCGTCCGTCGCGTCTGGATCGCCGCTGGCCTCACCGCCGCTGCCGGGTTCGTGCTCTGGAGCCTCGTGGCCTACCGGGCGAACGCCGAAGGCAGAGCGGCGGCGCGGCCGGACTCCACCGTTTCGGTCGAGCGCGCCGAGGGCATATGGCGCTTCCAGCCGAGAACCGTCCGGGAGTCCGCCGTACTCGTGTTCTTTCCGGGAGGCCTGGTCGATCCCCGAGCGTACGCCCCGCTCGCCCGCTCCGCGGCGCAGGGCGGCCACGAAGTGCTCGTGATCGAGCTTCCGCGCCGCGGCGCCTTCGGGGGCGCAGACTCACCGGAGCTGCACCAGCGTATCGCGCGAGCCCTGTCCTCGATCCACGAAGATCGCCCGGTCGTGGTCGGGGGCCATTCGCGCGGCGCTGTGGTGGCCTCCACCTACGCGGCGAACGCGCCGCGACTCGCCGGAGTGGTCCTGATCGGCACCTCGCACCCGAGGGATATGGACCTCAGCGGCCTCGCAGTACCGGTGACGAAGATCGTCGGCACGCGCGACGGGCTGGCGACTCCGGACGAGGTCGATCGGAACGCCCATCTGCTTCCCGCCCACACCCGCTGGGTATGGTTGGAAGGTGGTAACCATTCGCAGTTTGGCTGGTACGGCTTCCAGCCGATGGACAGGCGACCACGAATTGCGGCCGCTGAGCAACGCGCGGTCATGAACCGGGAGGTGCTCGATCTGCTGCACGCGGTCGGCCGAGCGACGCTTCGTGCGGAAAGCACAAGCAACCTCGAGGACGACAGTCACTGAGCCCGACGATCCACCCACCTGCGGCGGCGCGGAAGGTCCACCCCGGAACGGAAGGGTGATGGTATCGCGCGTCGACTCGGCCACGAGAACGCTTCGAGGGCTGTGAGCCGGCTCCGCCCTTGCGGAGGTCGCAGCCTCGCTCGTCTTTTGGTTCAGAGATCATCGGTAACCCCCAACCCGCCAAGACGTGTCCCCATTCTCTCATCGCGAGCGGTCCAACCGTGGGCTGAAGATTCTGACAGTGCTGCTGGCGATCGGCCTCCTGGCGACGCTCGGCTTGCTCTTCCAGACGCGCAGCCGGCTGGCGCAGGTCACGGCCACCGACGAGGCTCCGGACCAGCCGGCGGCGGTCGACTCGGCCCACGAGGCCGTCAGCTCCTCCGCCCCGGTCGCCGCGGAAAACTCGGTCGTCGCGGGAGACTCGGCCGCGGCACAGGAGCTCGCGCGGGCCGGCGCCGTCGCCGAGGCAGCCGCTACCTTCCCGGCTGCGGGGGCCGGCTCTCCGGTGCCTCCCACGGAAGGGTTCCTGCGGGCCGGTCGCCCGGGAGTCGACTACACGGCGGCGTACGTGGTCGACCGTGGTACCGGGCGCGTGCTCTACGAGTACAACGCCCATACTCCGGTGCCCACGGCGTCCATGGCGAAGATGATGACCAGCCTGATCGTCATGGAGGAGATCGAGGCCGGAAGGCTCTCGCTGGACGATTCGGTGACCATCTCGGCGCGCGCGGCCGGCATGGGCGGATCCCAGATCTACGCGGCCCACAACCAGATCTTCTCCGTGAGAACCCTGCTCGCGGCCACGATGATTCAGTCCGCGAATGACGCGGCGACGGCGCTGGCGGAGAAGGTCGCGGGGAGCAACGAAGCCTTCGCCGACCTGATGAATCGCCGCGCTCGGGAGCTCGGCCTGGAGGGAAGCACCTTCTACGATCCGCACGGCCTCCCGAACCCGGGTCAGGAGAACATGATGACGGCCCGCGACCTCGCCGTGGTCGGGAACGAGCTGCTGCGCTACCCGCTGATGCGTGAGTACGCGGCCACGCCCACCTTCCCTTTCGAGAACGCCACCTTCACCGCCGGGATGACCAACCCAAACTTCCTGTTGCGCCGGTACGAGGGTGCCTACGGGATCAAGACGGGCTACACGGTGTCGGCCGGGTTCTCGGTGACGGCGGCCGCACGGCGTGGAGACATGGACGTGATCGCGGTCGTCACTGGCGCGAAGACCTCGCGCGGCCCGCAGAGCTCGTTCGCCCTGGCCGGTCGACTGATGGACGAGGTGTTCCGCTCCTGGTCGACGGTCACTCCGATCCGTGCGGGGGATGAGGCGGGCGAAGTGCCGGTGCAGCGCGGGGCGACTCCCACGGTAGCGGCCCTGGCGGCGCGGGACGCGGCGGCGCTCGTGCCGCGTGGCCAGGCGACGGTGGATTGGACGCTCGAGCCGCGGGCCGTGGAGGCGCCCGTGGCAAAGGGGGACACGGTCGGTGACATCATCGTCCGCCAGGGGGAGGCGGAGGTGATGCGTGTCCCCGCGCTGGCCGCCGATTCGGTCGAGCGCCGGCCCTGGTGGAAGTTCTGGGGCGGTTGACGTGCGTCCTTGCGGATTGACCGAACCCCTCTCTCGCCTGACTCTCAGGTTCCTGCGATGCTGCTGAACGCCATCCGGTCACTATTCGGGTCGACCTCCAATGCCGGAACGGGGGAGGCGGAAGCGCCTCCTGCCGCCGACCCGCTGCACCTCGCCGCCTGCGTGTTGCTGCTGGACGTTGCGTACGCCGACGGCGAGTTCTCCCCCTCTGAGCGATCTCACCTGGAAGACGTCCTGGAGCGGCACTTCGGGCTTCCTCCGGAGGTCGGGCGCAGGTTGCTCGATCTGGCAGAGCGGGAACGGCAAAGCGCGGTGGACTACTTCCGCTTCACCTCCCAACTACAGCAGAGCTACGACCTGGGGCAGAAGATGGTGCTGGCCGAGATCATGTGGGGCGTGGTTCTCGCCGATGGAAAGATCGCGGACCACGAGCAGTACCTCGCCCGCAAGATCTCCAACCTGCTGAACCTCCCTCCGGCGTATCTGTCCGCCGCAAAGGCCGCAGCCGCGGGCGAACCGACCTGACGGGCGCTCCACGACCGTTCTCGCATGATCGGTCCGATCCTGCTGGTCGCCGCCCTCCTCGGGGCGATGCTCCTTCCCCACGCTCCCGGCCGTTTCGACCTCTCGGCGGCCACGATCTCTCTGCTTGCCCGGCTCCTGGCCTGGATGAGCCTGATTCTGACGCCGCTCGGCGTACTGTGGTGGATCGACAGGCGGCGCGATCGGCTGTGGTACTCGCTGACGCGGGCCGCGGTCGGGCTGCTCGCGTTGCTGACCGCGGCCGCTGCCGTTGCCGCGAATCAGGCTACACTGGGGATCGGGTTCGCCGTGGCCGTGCTGCTGCCTCTGTGGTCCAGCCGCCGGCGCAGGGACCCTGTATCCCCCGCACCTCGTGCGGCCGCCCGCTCGTTTCCATCATTGCTGGTGATCGCGCCCCTGCTGCTGGTCGCCTTCTCCGGTCTGGTGGTCCCCCGCACGGCGGCTTGGAGTCGTGACCGGGCCATCCGGCACAGCGAGCCCCTCATCGCGGAGATCGAAGCGTACCGCGCCCGTCAGGGGCACTACCCGGTCTCGCTTCAGTCGCTCCACGCCGATGTACCGACCGGCGTCGTGGGGATCGAGCGGTTCCTGTACGAACCCAACGGCGAGGCGTACAACCTCTTTTTCGTGCGACCCGCCGTGGAGCTCGATGCGCTGGAGGTGGTCATGTTCAACCCGCTCGACGAGCATCGATTCGCCTCACACGAGCTGGATCTGCTCCAGTACCACGGTGAGGAGCTGGACCTGCGGCGCGGAGACCGTAGGCGCACGGTCCTGTCGCAGCCTCACTGGGTCTCCATACTCTTCGATTGATCGGCGACCCTGCGCTCAAAGCCACACGAGCGAACACCACCCCGGGTCGATTCGCACACCCGCCCCGGGTGGTCTCCCGGAGGGCTCTCCCATGCAACCGACCTTCTTTCCGACCCCGGATGATTTTCGACGGTGGCTGGCCCAGCACCACGACTCCGCGAGAGAGCTGTGGGTCGGCTTCTATAAGAAGGGCTCGGGGCGACCCAGCATCACCTGGCCGGAATCGATCGACGAGGCCCTCTGTTTCGGGTGGATCGATGGGGTTCGGCGCTCCCTGGACGAGGAGAGCTACGTGATCCGCTTCACCCCGCGCCGCCAGGGGGGCCGCTGGAGCGCGATCAACACTCGACGCGCCGAAGAGCTCATCCGCGGCGGGCGAATGCAACCCGCTGGTCTGCGGGCTTTCGAGGCGCGCGATCCCGAGAAGCCGAGTGGCGGGCTGCGCGGTCGGAATCCGCCGGAGCTCACGCCCGAGCACGAGGCGCGCTTCAGGGCGAACCCGGAGGCCTGGAGCCACTTCGAAGCCCAGCCCCCCGGATACCGCAGGTTGGTGATCGGCTGGGTGATCGGCGCCAAGCAGGAAGCCACCCGGATCCGACGTCTCGAGACCCTCATCCAACATTCCGCGTCCGGGAAGCGCGTTCGCTTCATGTAGAGGTGGAGAAGGGCTTCGTGCCCGTCTCCGACGTCCCCGTCAGAAATCGACTCGCTCGGCCGTACACTGAACAGGATGACAACCAGCCAACCCGGGTTCGCCGTGATTCGGAAACCTCTCTCCGCGCCTTGCGGCGATCGTGGACGCATTGCCCTCGAGGCCGGGTATCAGGGTGCTGGAGATCGGATTTCGCTGGGGTCCGAGTATCTGAACGGATGAGCACTCTTCGTCCCACGCTCGGCGCGCCTTCAGCGCCAGCATTTCGCCTTCGGGAGAGCTCGGCAACCACCTGAGAAGCAAGGGGAGGCAGCATGGGAAAGCTGGTGGTGGGCACGTTCCTGACGATGGATGGCGTCATGCAGGCCCCCGGCGGTCCCACCGAGGACCGCGAGGGGGGCTTCCCCCACGGCGGCTGGCTGGTCCCCTACTTCGACGACAAGCTGGTGGAGATCATGAACGAGTGGACGAGCCGCGCAGGCGGCTTCGTCCTGGGCCGCAAGACCTACGAGATCTTCGCGAATTCCTGGCCGAAGTCCACCAATCCCGAGGACGTTGCCGGTGCGGCCCTCAACTCGCGGCCGAAGTTCGTCGCCTCCCGCACGCTCGAGCGGCTCGAGTGGAACAATTCCAGGCTCCTCCAGGGCGACGTCGCCGAGGCCGTGGCGAAGATCAAGGTCGAAGAAGGGGATGAGCTCCAGGTTCATGGCAGCGGAGATCTTCTCCAGACGCTGATCCGTCACGACCTCGTGGACACCTTCCGGCTCTGGTTCTTCCCGGTAGTGATCGGGGCAGGGAAGCGCCTCTTCGGCCAGGGAGCCATCCCCCGCAGCTTCCAGCTCGTGGAGACGCAGGCGACCACGACGGGCGCCGTCCTTCACGTCTATGAGCGGGTGGGAGACCTGCGGTACGGCGAGGTGGAGGTCGGTGAGGAAACGGTGGTTTTCGATGGGGAGACCTCGCCTGCTGCCTAGGGGACGAGGTAGTGTGCGGGATGAAGGGATTCGGCGGCCATCGTGGGCAACGACACGGAGGTGGCAATGCACCCGGATACACAGCGCTACAACGGTACCCAGGGCCCGGTGGAGCGGGCCATCTGCGAGCGGCTGGCGGAACACATCGACCGCCACCTTCCCGAGGCGGAGAACCGGGTCTGGCACGGGCATCCGGTCTGGTTCCTGGACGGTAACCCGATCGTCGGCTACAGCAAGCTCAAGGATTGCGTCCGACTGCTCTTCTGGAGCGGCCAGTCGTTCCAGGAGGAGGGCCTGGCGCCCGAAGGGACCTTCAAGGCCGCCGAGATCCGCTACACCGCGCCCGATCAGATCGACCCGGGGAAGCTGGAGCGGTGGCTGGCCGAAGGCCGCGCGGTCCAGTGGGACTACAAGAACATCGTCCGCCGCAAGGGTCGTCTGGAAAGGCTGGTGCCTGGCGCACCTCCAGGACACGCGGGCGATCATTCGGCAGCACCGGTGCGATAATCAGGAGGAGCGAGCAGATGAGCGTACAGAAGAACCCGACCACCGGCGTCGTCGTCGAGCTCTTCGGGCCGACGGTGGAGTACCTGACGTCACCCGATGACGAGCGCAGCGACTTCTGCGTAATGAAGGGAACGATTCCGCCGGGCGCAGTGGTGCCGCTCCACAGCCACGACGATACCGAGGACTTCCTCGTCGTGTCCGGGACGGTCGAAGCGCTCAGAAAGGTACGGGACGGCCATGAATGGGTGACGATCAAGACGGGTGATTTCGTCCACATCCCCGGCAACGCCCCTCACGCCTGGCGCAACAGCTCGGATAAACCGGTGGAGACCCTGATGGTCACCACCAAGAAGATGGGTCGGTTCTTCGCGGAGGTGGGCAGGTCGGCAGACGAAGCGTCAGGCCCTCCGACCATGGAGGATCTGGAACACTTCGCGGAAGTGTCTGCGAAATACGGGTACTGGAACGCAACCCCGCAGGAGAACCAGGCGGTCGGTATCCAGGCGAGCTTCTGAGTCGATGGCGATCGAAGTACGACCCGCCACCGACTTCGACGACGTTCGCCTCATACTGGGCCCCAAGCGGCCCGATGCGAACGTCTGCTGGTGTCTGAGCTATCGGCTCCCCTCGAAGGAGAACCGCGCGCTCATGGGACCGGCGCGGGGCGAGAAGGTGGCCGCCCTGATGCAGCGGGGTCCGATCGGCGTACTGGCATACGAGGGCGACGAGGTGGTGGGCTGGGCTGCCGTGGCCCCGCGCGCGGAGACCACCTTCGCCCGCAATCGCAAGATTCCCCACGTGGACGACCAGGAGGTGTGGTCGGTCTGGTGCATCCGCGTACGACCGGGGTTTCGACGGAGGGGGATCTCGCATGCCCTGCTCGAGGGCGCCGTTGAATTCGCCCGCTCCCAGGGGGCGCCGGCGATCGAGGGCTATCCGGTCGACAACCGGGGCGAGAAGGTCGACCTCACCATGGCCTACGTCGGAACCCGCGCCCTCTTCGAAAAAGCCGGATTCAAGAAGGTCGCCGATACCACCTCCGTGCTCGACGGCTTTCCGCGCGTGCTGATGCGGCGAGATCTCCGCTGAGACGCAGGCCGTGAGCGAGTCGCGGCTTCCAGGCGCGCTCAACCGCCCCTACCGAGCTTCCCGCCCCCCATCTCCTCGCCGCGCCCGAGCCGCGCTCCGTCCTGCGCCGATCGAGCCAATGCAAGCGTGCCGGCGGCGCAGGTCGCCCCGGCGAGCGCGAAGATCGGGACGAGGATGGGCAGGGCACCGCCCCCGACCGAGAGACCCAGCGGCAGCGCCAGCGCCAGCCCCCCTGCGGCTCCCCAAGCCGCGAATCGGGGCAGGGACATCTGATCGAAGCTGCGACGCCGCTCGACGATCCCCAGGATCAGCGAGAAGGTCACTCCGGCCAGGAAGCCGAGCAGCCCGAAGAAGAGCGGGAAGGGGACGTCGGCCGCGCCGAATCCGACGATGAACAGGAGGATCATGCCGGCTCCGAACCAGGCGGCCGCCCACGTCAAGCCGATCCCGATCGCACCTCGAACCCGCCTCAACCATCGATTCATCTGTCTCGCTCTCGATCGAAGTCGCTGCCCTATTCTTCCAGCATCGTCAGGACGTATCTATTTGTCAAGTACTTTACGATGCAAAGTCGGGCCTGGCGAGCACCAGCACCCAGCACGAGACCGGCCCGTAGGGGCGCCCCTACGGGCAGATACCGAGACCTCTTCCTGTTCTACGATCGAATTCAGGGGCCGTCCGCCTCACCCTCCGTCCGCCCCTAACACCATCACGGATCTCGCCGCCAGCAGGGCCTCTGCCAGCGAAGCATCGCCCTCGATCCGCATGCGCTGCCTCGCCTCGTCGGGCGGGAGGGCGTTGAACAGGAGCCGCCACGCGCAGTCGCCCTCCAGGGTCACGCTCGCGGAGGGCCGGGGCGCGGGGCCGCGCCAGAGGCGCCAACCCGCATCCTCGCGAACGAGTGACCAGGCACGCACTCCTTCGCCGGTCACCTGGATCACCAGAGCCGTCCCCGCCGGCGCTGGGACCTCACGGTAGGCATGGGGGAGAGCCCGCAAGGAGAGATCGAGCAGCGGGCCCAGCCATCGCCAGTCCAGCAGCCCCGGCGCGCCGACCGCGTCGCGGATCTGCATCTGATGATGCCAGCGCTCCGTGTACTCGCGTCCGATGTCCAGCCAGTTCTCTGATTCGGATTCTCCCGCCCAATCGACCGCAAAGAGGGACTGCTCGTGCGGCGGCAACACGGCCATCAGCTCGCACACGCGCGGTGCGGTGAAGGCGAGCAACTCCGTCAGCAGGCCCGGGCTGAAGCGTCGCGTGACCGCGACCCACTCCGAGTTGAGCCTGTTCAGGAAGGCCACGAGATCCTCGTAGCTCCGTAGCGGCTCGCCCGGCGTGAGCAGGTGCCTGTCGCGATACGCGGAAAGCTTGCGGAGGTCGCCGTCCAGCAGGTGGGCGACCACATCCCGAACGCGCCACGCGCGGGCGACCGTGGGACGATCCCAGTCCGCGGGCAGCAGGCGGCCGAGGAGGTCCTCCAGCTCCCGATAGAGCGGGGGAAAGAGGTCCGCTGTGTAAATCGGGAAGATCGGTTCCATGTCGCAAAGCTAGCGCGAGACCGCCGCCTCTCCAAACCAGCTTCAACAAAGACCTTCCTTGACACGGAACAATCCACCTTTTAGCGATCGCATCGGCCCCCGATCTGCCGCCAGGCACGCCCAGGCGGCTCCCGACTCCCACTCCCTTCGATGACGGCCCCGACCCCTTCCATCCCACCCCGCCCGACTTCCCGGTTCCTGCTTCCGCTGCTCTGCCTCCTCCCGGCCCTGACGCCCTCCCCGGGCAGCGCCCAGGAAGCCACGGTGCAGGGAATCATCATCGACGCGTCCACGACCCAGCCGCTGCTCGGCGCCAGGCACCCACCGGGCATTCATCGATGGGTCCGAGATCGTCGTCGCCGAACTTCTCGACGTTTTCCGGCGGGAGATCCGCGTGGCGGTGGCCACCTCCGATTGGCCCTTCCATCCCGATCTATCCGATCTCGAGGTCACCCTGCCGGGGAGCATGCCGTCCAACGTGGGGAACGGCTACGGGTACGTAGGTGGGGTGGCCGAGTGGACCATCCCGCTGCATCACTGCGAGATGCTCGAGCCTCGACCGGGAGGCGAGAGCTTCTGCGAGCACCGCTTCGATGCCCGGTCCGCTTCGGTTTCCGGTCGGGTGATCGTGACCCCCTGCAACGATCCCCTCAGCCTCTGGCCGGTTCGGCTCACGGAGAGGTTCGCCGGGGGTGGGGCAGTGATCCGGACGTGGGGCACCGGCTGGGAGGGAGAGTATCGCTTCGAGGGGATCGAGCCCGGCTCGGAGCTGGTCCTGGACCTCGGACCGGGAATGCCGGCCTACACCGTTCCACCACTCGCGCCGGGGGAGCATTTCCACGCAGAGGACATGTTCATGGAGAATCCATTCGTGCCTTGCCGGCCGTCGAGTCCGAACCAATAATGCATTGCCCTCCTGCTGCCCAACGGCCGCTCCGGGGCGCATCGACTCCGGTGTCGGGACGTTGCCGCTGAGATCGCAACCCTCCGCCCGGCCATCGCCGGGCTTGCCCGTCCTCCCTAGCCTTCAGGAGGTGGCGCCATGTTGCTCATCCGCGAGGTGATGTACTGCAAGCCGGGAAAGGTCCGGCCGCTGGTGGAGAAGTTCCTTGCCATGGCCCGCCTCGGCGAGCAGAAGGGGTGGGGTAAGATGCGGGTGATGACCGACGTCAGTGCGGAACGCTACTGGACGCTGGTCGCGGAGACGGAGGTCCCCAGCCTGCAAGCGTTCATGGAGATGGGGCAGTCCGAGCAGGAGATGAAGGAGTTCCAGGCGATCATGGAGGGGTACCACGACCTGGTCGATTCCGGCAGGCGAGAGATTTACACCATCGAAGGTTGAGAGCCGACCGCAGGCGACTCGCCACGCTCCCCCGATCTGCAGACGGATGTTTACAGCGCTGTTCCCGATCATCGCCACACCCGATATGGGGCGGGCGCTCCGCTTCTACCGCGACGCGCTGGATGGTCGTGTGATCTACGAGTTCTCGGCCCCCGATGGCACGCTCGCGTATGCCGGGCTCGAGATCGGCTCCTCGCATCTGGGGATAGGGCTGAACCCCGGCGAGGCAGGTGGGGATGGCCGCCCGATCAGCTTGTGGATCTACGCCGAGGATTGCGACGCCGCGGTGGAGCGCCTGCGCGTGGTGGGCACGCCGATCCTTCAGGAGCCCCGGGACGAGCCCTGGGGGGAGCGGGTCGCCCGGGTGCGCGATCCCGATGGGAACGAGATCGTCATCGGCCAGCAGGGCAGGGGAGAGCAGGCTCGCCCGAGCCTCGGCGCCAGCCTGATCTCCCCCGAGCCCGAGCGCTACATGCGCCAGGAGTACGAGCGGCGCTTCCTGCTCGCGCCCGGTGCGTCGTGGCGAGAGCTGGTGGAACCGTACTGCAAGCGCTTCGATGACATCTACCTGCGCCGCACGTACCTGCGGGTGAGGACGCTGACCGACTCGGCCACCGGACGGGAGTTCATCAAGCTCACCAAGAAGCTGACCACCCGCTCTCCCTACGTGCAGATGGTGGGCTCCATCCCCCTCTCCCCGATGGAGTACGAGTTCATCGCCGGGCTCGCCGGGGACCGTCTGATCAAACAGCGCTACTACCACTTCTTCGGCGCGAACGTCTTCTCGATTGACGTGTTCGAGGGAGAGCTCGAGGGCCTGGTGCTCTGCGAGGTGGAGGCCGGCGACCTGGAGGAGCTGATGCAGATCGAACTACCCGACTACATCGGGAAAGAGGTCACCGAGGACTCGTTCTTTACCGGAGGGCAGCTGTGCCGCGCCTCCCGTAGCGAGCTCCGCCGCAAACTCGACTCGATCCGGTCGCTCAGGCCATGAGGTAGCGTCGTCCCCCCGCCGATCCGATCGGCACTCTTCCTACCTTTCCTCAGCGAGGTTCACCATGTCTCCCACCCAGCAGGCGATGCTCGACCTCGACGCGGCGATCGCAGAAGCCAACGGCCGGTTCATGTCCTCCTTCGCCGCCAGGGATGCGGCTGCCATCGGCAGGCTCTACACTTCCGACGCCCAGGCCCTCCCACCCGGCGGCGATGTCGCCTATGGTCCAGACGCGATCGCGGCGGTATTTCGCGGCGCAATGGATGCCGGCGTCCGGAAGGTGCAGTTGAAGACGGTGGAGCTGAGCGGTCTTGGCCCGGTGGCCATCGAGGTCGGACGATACGTCGTGGAAGGGGACGCCGGGGCGGAGATCGATCACGGCAAGTACATCGTGATCTGGAAGCAGGACGGGGGCGCCTGGAAGATCCATCGGGATTTCTGGAACAGCAGCGAGCCACCCTCAGCCTAGCCGTCGAGGCCCTTCGGTCACACCCGGCGGATCTATTGTGTGGATCTATTATGAAGAAGCGAGGCATCAACGCCGAATGGCACCGTACCCACCGGATGCCGAAGACCCCCACGTTGGAGCAGCGCCTCGAGTGGCACCTGGAGCACCAGGAGAAGTGCGCCTGTCGAGAGCTGCCGGAATCCATCCGGAAGGCGCTCGCGCAACGTAGCGCCAGCCGCGAGCAAGGTGCTTGAGGCGAAGCGGGAGGGGATCTCTGGCGATCTCCTCCCGCTGCCTCTTCTCTAGCGCGGCCCTTCCTGGAAGATCTCGTTCAAGCGTCGCGCGAACCTCGGCCCGGTGCCGGTATCCTCGTGCATGAAGTAGACGAAGGCATCGGACCACTCCTGCGCCGCGATCCGCTCGAGCCAATCCTGCAGGTCCGCGTCCTCGTAGGCGTTCGCTCGTAGCCGCAGGTACCCCCATTCCGCTGTTCTCACCAGGGGCGTCGTTCCCTGCGCATCATCCTCCACACAGAGCGGACGGCGATGCTCGCGCAGGAGAGCGAACAGCTCGTCGTCGAACCAGGAAGGGTGGCGAAACCCGAACGCGACGCGTGCATCTTCCGGCACCTGCTCCAGAAAGGCCTCGAGACGGGGGAGGTCCTTCTTGAAGTTGGGAGGGAGCTGGAAGAGCACAGGACCCAGCCGTCCATTCAGGGACGCCGTGACCTCGAAGAACCGCTTGGTGGGTTCCTCCGCCTCGCGCAGCCGCTTGCGATGGGTGATCACCTGCGGCGCCTTGAAGGCGAAGGTGAACTCCTCGGGCACGGTCTCGGCCCACTGGCGCAGGGTCTCTTCGGTGGGAAGTCGATAGAAGGTGCTGTTGATCTCGACCGTGGAGAAGTGCTGCGCATAGAAGCTCAGCATGCCGGAAGCGGGGAGATCCGGCGGGTAGAAAGGGCCCTTCCACTCCTTGTAGGCGTACCCGCTCGTTCCTGCGTGCAGCCGCATGTCTGCCCCTGAGTATGGGAGTCCGACCCGCGCTACGATCGGGTAGACATCTAGCGACGTCGTCCCCGAGCAGCAAGCTCGCGCTACTCCCCCGTCGTCATCACTGCGGCGGTCTCCGGCCCACGATCACCGGCTGAAAGAACCGTCCGTCGACCCGGTGGACGTCCTCGAATCCAGACTCCCGCAGCAGCTGCATCAACCGGTCGATAGACACCGCGTAGTACATGGTGCGCATGACCCGGGTGCGGCATTCGGCGCCGCCGCCCCGATCCTCCACGAAGTACATCGCCAGGTCGTACAGGTCGCCCCTGAACTCCCATACCTGCAGCAGCACGTACCGCACTCCGTCCTCGGTGCGGACCCCGTAGGGCACGAGCTTCCTTCCCTCGCGCTCCGTGGTGGCGTAGTCGCGCACCGAGATCAGGCAGATCCCGCCGGGACTGAGGCAGCCCAGGAACTGGCGGAAAGCGCGCAGGATCTCCGCATCGGTCAGCAGGTGCGGGACCGAGTTGTCGGCCGAGAGCACGATGTCGAAGCCGCCTCCATGCCGCTCGAATGCGGCCCGCATGTCCGCCACGGACAGATCGATCGAAAGCCCACGGGCCGCCGCCTCCCGCCGCGCTCGCTCGACGGCACCGCGCGAGAGGTCGGAAGCGGTGACCAGGTAGCCGAGCTCCGCAAGGCCGAGGCTCTGCGTGCCGATCCCGCAGGAGACGTCCAGCAGACGGCGGGCGTGACCACCCGCTTCCTCACGGATGATCTCGTCCAGGGCACGCGCCTGGCGTGCGATGCTGGTCTCCCAGTGACCGTAGATCAGGTGATATAGTGGGGCCAGCTCGTCGTAGAAGGTGTCCACGGGACTCTCAGAGTTCGACTACCTGGCTACTCGCGCGGGGGCGAACGGCCCTCACGCGATCCCGAACGAACCACTGGGATGGACGTTGAACCAGCGGAGTGATGAGGTTGGGCCCCTGGAGATCTGGACCATCGGCCATTCTACCCGGTCCATGGAGGACTTCCTCGCGTTCCTGGAAGAGAACGGGATCGAGGCGGTCGCCGATGTGCGCCGGTTTCCTGGCTCGCGGGCCTACCCCCACTTCAACGCCGAGCCCCTGGCGCAGAGCCTGGCCGCGCGCGGAATCGAGTACCTCCCCTTCGGCGATCTCGGCGGACGGCGAAGGCCCGATCCCGGGTCGACCAATACCGTCTGGCGCCATCCCGCCTTTCGCGCCTACGCCGACTTCATGGAGACGCCCGAATTCCGAGCCGGCCTGACTCGCCTGCTGGCGGCCGCGCGAACGCGTCGGACGGCGATCATGTGTTCGGAGGCGGTGTGGTGGAGGTGTCACCGCGCGCTCATCGCGGATGCGCTCAAGGCCGGCGGCGCCCGCGTCCTGCACATCATGGACGTCGGCAAGGTGGTCGAGCACCCGTACACGGCGGCGGCGACCGTAGTCGACGGAAAGTTGCGCTACGGAGCCGCCCCGGCATGATACCCGCATGCCCGCCGCGCAGGCGCCGCGTCAATCCTCGCAGAGTTCCGCATGGACATTGCATTCGCGCCGGGCGCCACTCGAATTCACCAGCGCTTGATCATGGATGCACAGCGCCCCGCCGCAGTCAATGAGGCGAATGCCAGCGAAGGGGGTTGCGGCGCGCCGCCCGAGCCGTCGCGCTCCAACCAGGCCCCCGCCGGACTGACCCGCGAGTATCACACCGATCGCATCAGCGTCCTCTGGTTCGCGGAGCGCTGCATTCACAGCGGTGAGTGCATCCGCGCGCTCCCCCGCGTCTTCAATCCACGGCGCCGGCCGTGGGTCGATCTCACGCGCGCGGAGGCGGACGCGATCGCTGAAGCCGTGCTGCTCTGCCCGACCGGGGCGCTTCACTACGTCAGGCACGACGGCGGCGCTCAGGAGCCGGAGCCCGGGGCGGTGCAGGTTCGCGCGGTGCGCGATGGCCCTTACCTCGTGCAGGGCAGACTCGAAATCCACGGTGCCGACGGCGAGCTGATCCGCAGCGACACCCGCATGGCTCTCTGCCGCTGCGGCTGCTCCGCCCAAATGCCCTTCTGCGACAACACGCACCGCTCGATCGGCTTTCGGGAGCCGGGCCGGCGCGAATCGTGAGCATGATCGCGGAATCTTGCGGAATTACGGAATTACGAATTACGAATTACGAATTACGGAACGACGTTGAGCACCCACTGGCACGTTCGTAATGCGAAATTCCGGCCTGCAATTCGTAATTCGTAATTCGTAATCCGTATCGCCCCTGATTAAGAATTCAACAAAATTTTGCCGTTCCGCGCCCCTGCTGAAACTCGCTCCGTTGCCCTTCGTATCCTTCCCTTGTCGCTGCCGCTCGTCACCTGTCCAGAGAGGTCTCGATGGAGACACTGCCCGACATCCTCGCTCTGCTGATCCCCGTGCTGGCGCTGCTCATCGGCCTCGTCATCATCGCGGGGATCTTCCTGGTTCAACCGCTCGTGCGTGCGATCTCCCGGCTGGCGGAGGTTCGTCAGGGCGGAAGCGTGGAGGTGCTTCCAGCCGCAACCGCGCGTCTGGAAGAACGCGTCGCCATGCTCGAGTCGACCCTGGAGAAGGTGCTCGAGGAACGGGAATTCGAGCGTCAGCTCCGCGCGGGACAGCCGGCGACTCCAGCGGTCGCGCCCGGCCCCGAGGAGCTGCCCATTCAGCCCTCCTGAGGCACTGGCTTCCGCGCCGGGTCGGATCCGCAATGCCTTCATTGCCGCCCCTGCGGCCGGGTGCCATACTTTTGGAAGCTCCCTTCGCAGCGGCCGGCGTCTGAGGTGCCGCGTCGCTGCTCCCGCCTTCCCAGGAGACCGCCATGCGCGCGTATGTGCTGATCTCGGGGGTGATCTTCGCCGTCATCGTCATCGCTCACCTCGCGCGAATCGCCGCCGAATCGGCTGCGCTCGCCAGTGACTTCCATTTCATCCTCCTCACGGTCCTGGCGGCGGTGCTCGCGTTGTGGGCGGGTTGGCTCCTCTGGAGCGCTCGTAGACGGACCTGAACGCGCCGAATTTCGATGGAGCGGGTGCGTCTGGTCCACCTCCGCGGAACTCCGGTGCTGCGCGTCGACTACTCCGGCCTGCACGATCCGGCCGAGCTGCAGGGAGTCGCGCGGCACGCTCTCGCGCGGGTGCGGTCGCACGAGGGGGACCCCCTCCTCGTGCTTGCCGACCTCACTGACGTTCCCCACAACCTGGTCACCGCCGCGATCATGCAGCAGGGGGTCGCGGAGAGCCGCTCGCACGTCCGTGCGCGGGCGGTCGTAGGGCTCACCCCAGAGGCATCAGGCTCCTTCGACGTGGCCGCTAAGCTCTTCGGGAGCCCCATGGCCCGCTTCGACGACGAGGCGGCTGCGCTGGAGTGGCTGCTTCAGCACGCGCCCGGAAAGCAGGAGCTTTGATCGCGCTGCGCCCCGCGACACCGGCCGATCTCGGGCTGCTACGGCACTGGGACCAACAGCCCCATGTGGTGGCGGCTGCCCCGAACGACGACTGGGCGTGGGAGATCGAGCTCGGGAGGAACCCCGAGTGGCGCGAGCTTCTGATCGCGGAGCTCGACGGTCGACCCATCGGCTTCATCCAGATCATCGATCCTGCTCGCGAGGACAGCCACTACTGGGGTAAGGACGTCGCCGATGATCTCCGGGCGATCGACATCTGGATCGGCGAGGCCGACGACCTCGGGCGAGGCCTGGGCACGCGCATGATGGAGCTGGCGATTGAACGCTGCTTCTCGGCCCCGGAGGTGGCCGCCATCCTCATCGATCCGCTGCTGAGCAACACCCGCGCACATCGCTTCTACCAGCGCCTCGGTTTTCGACCCATCGGCGCGCGACGCTTCGGCGAGGACGACTGTCTCGTGCACCGTCTGTCACGGGAAGACTGGGCGCAAACCCACGGACTGTCGCCGTAGCTACAGCCACCAGATTAACCTCCTCCTCTAGCAATCGCCCGAACCCCCCCCTCGTCCTCACGTCAGGCGGCGCCCACCCCCTGCCAGTCCGACGATTCCGAACACCACGGGCGGCGAAAGCAAGCGCGTCCTGGCAGGCACGCTCGCGGGATCTCGCGCATTCGAAGCGGCATGGGGTTGAGCTTCGGGCCGAGTCTCCTATTTTGTCTGCCGGCTAAGCCACCCAACCAGCAACTTGCCAGCCCCGCAGACGTGGCCAAGCCGATGGTACGTGCTTTCGGACTCACCAAGTTCTACGGCGGGAAACGGGCCCTCGGCCCCGTCGACTTCGCGATCGAGCAGGGTGAAAGCATCGGCTTCCTGGGCCTGAATGGCGCCGGGAAGACGACGTTGCTGCGCATCATCGCCGGCGACCTCCGGCCGTCGGCGGGTTCCCTGCTGGTGAACGGAAGCGACGCGGTTCGCGATCCCTTCTCAGTGCGTCGCCTGGTAGGCTTTCTGCCCGAGCATCCCCCGGTTTATCCAGACATGCCGGTAAGGGAGTACCTGCGTTTTGCCGGCCGTCTCCGCGGCATGGACAACCATGAGCTCGAGCGCCGGATCGAAGAGGTGGAAGTACTCACCGATCTGGGCGACGTCGCCGACGAGCTGATTCGCCACCTCTCGCAGGGCTACCGGCAACGCGTGGGGCTGGCGCAGGCGATCATCCACGAGCCTCCCCTTCTCATCCTCGACGAGCCGGCCCACGATCTCGATCCCGCCCAGATCGTGGAGATGCGGACGCTTCTGAGATCGCTCAAGGACAGCCATACCATTCTCATTTCGAGCCATAATCTCCCGGAGATCAGCGAAACGTGCGACCGCCTCTTCGTGATCGACGGGGGCGAGATCGTGGCTACGGGCTCGGAGGCGGAGCTGTCGGCCCGACTGCTCGGCACGCAGCGAATCGAGGTGACGATCCGCTCCCCGGCGGGCGAGGGCGATGGGGAGGAGGCGTTCGCGCAGGTCGTTGCCTGTATCCGTCGTGTGGATGCGGTCCGCGAAGTGGAGCTGGGACGCGGGGAGGAAGGCCTGCGGATCACGATCGAATCGGACGAGGACCGCCGGCCGGAGATCTGCCGGGCGCTGGTCGAAGCCGGTTACGAGGTGATCGGCCTCGGTCGGAGCCGACGCAAGCTGGAAAGCGTATTCCTGGAGCTAGTGCAAGAAGGGAACGGTGCGCGCGATCACAGTCATTCTGCGGCGTGAGCTGGGGGCATACCTCAAATCACCCCTCGGGTACATCGTAGCATCGATCGTACTGCTGCTCGATGGACTCCTCTTCTACGCTGAAGCGCTCGGACCGGCGGCCGGTTCGCGACTGTCGGCTGAGGTTCTGAGCCGCTTCTTCTTCAACACGAGCGGTCTCATCGCGATCGCCGCGGTAGCCCTATCGGTTCGTCTGCTGGTCGACGAGCGGCAGGCTGGCAGCGTGGTACTGCTCAACACGTCTCCCGTGCGCGACCGGGACATCGTGATCGGGAAGTTCCTTTCCGCCTTCCTCTTCCTCGGCGCGATCACGGTGGCGAGCATCTACATGCCACTCCTTGTGCTGGTGAACGGAAAGGTTTCCTGGGGCCACGTCGCGGTGGGCTACCTGGGTGTGCTCCTCCTCGGGGCGGCGGTGTTGTCGATCGGGCTCTTCGCATCGTCGCTGTCGCGTAACCAGCTCCTGGCAGCCGCTCTGGGCGCAGCGCTGACCGGGCTGATGTTTCTCTTCTGGCCGCTCGCGCGCGTCGTCGACCCACCGATATCGCGGGTCTTTGCCGGTCTCGCCATACATGGCCGGCACTTCAGCGGCTTCGAGGTTGGCGCGCTGCACCTGCGAGATGTCGTCTATTACCTCTCCGTGCTCTACTTCTTCCTGCTGCTCTCGACGAAGACGCTGGAGGCGCGCAGATGGGCGTGACGCGGAGGGCACCGTGGTGGCTCACCTGGGTCCTGGCGGGTGGGCTCGTCGCCATCTACATCGGGGAGCGCATCCTCGCGACCCTCGCTCCCGGGCGCTTGCTCTTCTCGGGACTCGGCGTGCTGGCCGTGGTGGGCGCCACGGCGTGGCGAGCGATCTCCTGGCGAACAGCTGACGAAGAAGCGCGGCGAGTAGAGACGCTGTTGCTGCTCTCCTACGCCGGGTGCGTCGTCGCGCTGATCGGCTACGTCGCCTCCAGTGAGACGGGCCTGCGGTGGCTGGATTTCCTCTTCGCCGACGAAGCGGCCCGTGACCGCTTCCGGACCATCGTGTTGGTCCTGTGGACCATCCTTCTTGCGGCGAGCCTGCTATCCGCGCTGGGCGCTCAACTCGCGCTGGGCGCCCACCGTCATGCGCGCAGCGGCGCCACCGGAGTGGAGTCCCTTCGCGTCCGGGAAACGGCTGCCGCTGGTCTCACCGTCGCGCTGGCGGGGTCCTTCCTGCTCGTGCTCGGCTGGGTCGTCTCCCAGCGAGACAGGTCACTCGACCTGAGCTACTTCAGAACGGCGTCTCCGGGCGAGGCGACCACGGGTATGGTTTCCAGCCTCGACGAGCCGCTCGACGTGCTCCTCTTCTTCCCGGAGGTGAACCCGGTCAAGGACGAGGTCCTTGGCTACTTCCGTGCGCTGGCGAATGCCACCGGCCGGGTGCGGCTGGAAGAGTACGACCGCCTGGCTTCGCCGAGTGTGGCAGAGGAGCATCACGTCACCGAAGACGGCACGATCGTGCTGACGCGGGGCGACCAGTCGCAGCAGCTGGTGGTCGGGGCTGAGCTGGACAGCGCGCGCATCCGTCTGCGTAGCCTGGATCGCGAGGTCCAGACCATCCTCTACCCGCTTCTCCGCGAGCGACGGACCGTCTATTTCACCACCGGTCATGGGGAGCTGAACGACCCTGAGTCGGCGGGTCCCCTCGGGGGCAGGGGCCTCGGTGGGGTGACGCTGTTTCAGCAGCTCCTCGGCTACCTGAACTACGACATTCGCGAACTGGGGTTGACCAACGGCCTGAGCGTCGACGTCCCCTCGGACGCGGCAATGGTGGTCGTGCTCGGCCCGCAGCGTCGCTTCCTCGAAGGCGAGATGGCGGCTCTCGACCGGTATCTGGCTCGTGGCGGGTCGCTGCTGCTGGCCCTCGATCCGGAGAGCGAATTCGACACCAGCGGGCTCGAGCAGCGGCTCGGGGTCCGGTACGTTCCGGTGCCCTTGGCGGACGATCGGCAGTACGTGCGTCGGCGAGGGGATCTGTCCGATCGCCGCCTGATCGTAACAGACCGCTTTTCCTCCCACGAAGCCGTAACGGCCGTAAGCCACGCGGGGATGGGCGCGGGAATTCTCCTCGTGGGGCCCGGCTATCTCGAACCGGTCGAGGGATCAGACGCGTCTCCGCTCTTCCTCGTGCGCTCCCTTCCCAGCACCTTCGCGGACCTCGACCGTAACTATCAATTCGACAAGGACGAGGTCCGGGATGCCTACAATCTCGCCGCCGCTGTCGAGGCGGACATCGGGAACGGGACGGGTGCCTCGGCCGAGGGCGAACCCGAACAGCAAATGCGTGCCCTCGTCTTCGCGAGCTCGGCGATGTTCTCCGATGCGGTGCTCTCGAGCCTGGGCCTCAACGCGGCGCTGGCCGCCGAGGCAGTCAAGTGGCTGGGAGGCGAAGAGGCCTTCACCGGTGTCACCGAATCAGAAGAAGACGTGCCGATCGTGCACACGAAAGCCGAAGACGTCGGCTGGTTCTACGCGACCATCCTGGGAGCGCCAGGCCTCGTGCTGGTTCTCGGCTTGACCGGCGTATTCCGCCATCGTCGTCGACGGAGCAGGTCATGAAGCTTGCCGCGATTCACGCCCTTCTGCTGCTGGCCACCCTCGGCTTTGCGTACCAGACCTGGACGCGTGACAAGACGGGTCCGGTCACCCCCGGTTCCGTGCTCATCTGGGACACCGATGTCGATGACATCGTCGCCATCGCCTACGAGTCGGATGAGCAAGAAGTATCGATCGAGCGCCGCGAGGACGAGACGGGCACCTATTTCTGGGGGACCGTGACGCATCCGGCGAGAGAGACGCCACCTTCTGATACCGCGGGCGATAGCGTGGCAGCGGATAGCGAGAGCGCTACTCCGGATGGCGACAGCGCCGCGCCGGACACGATGCCAGCGGCTCCGACGGTGATCGAGTTCGTGGTGGGCCAGGAAGGAGACGTCCTGTTGGACGAGGCGGCCGACCCGCGGGCGCTGCGCGACCTCGGCACGGTCGACGAGCAACGGTTGAGCGAGTATGGGCTCGCCGACTCGACGGCGAAGATCGTCGTGCGGACTGAGGATGCGACCCGCGAGCTCGAGGTGGGCGGGACGGCCTGGGGGGTTAACGATCGGTACGTCCGCGACCGCGAGACGGGCCGAATCTATGTGCTCCCCGCTGCATTCCTCCGCAGACTGGAAAGGGCGGAGTACCTGCTGCCGGAGCGACGTCTCCACCTCTTCGACGACGCTTCCATCCGGCGGGTGGTCGTACGGACCGGGGAAGCCGAGCGCGTCATGCATAGGGCCGATGGCGCACAGCCAGGTACCGCGATCTGGACGCAACCCGAGGAGCCCGACGAACCGGACCAGACATTTGCCAATTTCATGGACCGGTTGGACCGGATCTGGGCCAGTGAGTATGTACCCGATCTCGATCCCCGGACGCTCACCAGCGTGGTCCGGATCGACTACTTCGATGCGAGCGACCGGCCGCTGGGGCATGTCGAGCTCTTCCGGGGGAACGAGGAGGGTGAGGGAGTGCAGTACTACGCGCGGACCGAGCTTACGCGCGTGCTCACCCGGGTCAACGCGAGTCTCGGCGAGCAGCTCGACGCCGATGTGAGCCAGCTCTTCTGATCCGGCAGCGGTCTATCCAGGGCTCGTCGCTCGCGCATCGTCCCTCCTTCGCCCCTTCACTTGTTCACCTGGCCGTTTGAGGCTATCCTCCCCCGGGTCGGGAGGAGGCGGTCACCCGCCCCCGATCGCACAACGGTTCCCGCGTCCGAAGGCGCACTTCAGCGACCCGGACGCGGACGGGTTCACAGCGCCGGGGGCGATGACCCCTCTTCTCCGCCACCTGTGGTGGTCGGGCGAGTCCCCGCGCGTGCGTCTCTCGTCGCAACTCGACGGAGAGACGGTCTCTTCCGCCTCGCGGACCTCCGCGGGGCGCGGGAGTCTACGCCAACACCGGAGGAAGCTTATGTGGAAGAAGGACGACACGCCGACCGCCCCCCCCGCACCGCAACCCGAGCGGAGCACCTCCAGCACCCCGACTGCGAGCAACTCGCCGGCTGCTACCTCCGCTGCGCCTGCCCCGACGGCCGCTCCCCGCTCGAGCAACGCGGAGCGCGCAGCAATCGGTCGCTCCATCTCCATCCGGGGCGACGTCACGGGTGACGAGGACCTGCTCATCCAGGGCCGGGTCGAGGGTTCCATCAATCTGCAAAACTGCGCGGTCACGATCGGTAGCGAGGGAGAGGTCAAGGCGAGTGTGACGGGCCGTGTGGTAGTTGTGGAAGGGAGCGTGGAAGGGAACATCAGCAGCGAGGAGCAGGTAGTCCTCCGCTCCTCTGCCCGCGTTCAGGGCGATATCACGGCGCCCCGGGTCGTGCTCGAGGACGGCGCCCGCTTCCGCGGCGGCATCGACATGGGCGACCTGCCGGAATTCACCAACGGCAAGGCTGCGTCGAAGAACGAGGCGAGCACCAAGGCACCGGCCGCTACGGCTGCCACCTCCGGGACCAGCGGCAACGACAAGTCCAACTCCGATTCCGCGAAAGGCGAGAAGCCGGCGGCGGAGGGCGACGCCAAGAAGAAGGGGTCGCCCGAGCTCTTCGCCGAGGCGCGCGCCTGAACACAGTCCCCGCCATGAACTGGCTCCGGCGATGGGAGCGCGTGGAGGCGCCGGTGGGAGCACCGGCGCCTCCGGTGGCTGGGTCGGCTCGCGTGGAGCGGCAGACCCGCGGCATCAGCACTCTGCTCGCCGGGGTGTCGAGGGAGCGCATGCACTCCGTGTTGGACCTGGGGGGCGCCACCAACTCCAGCCTACAGGTCTACCGCGGCTTCGCCCGCTGGGTGCGCTTCGAGGACCTTCTATCCGTCGCGGATTCCGAGGAGGAGCTCGACGCGGCTCTCGCCTCCATTCCCCATCACCGGGAGCGCCCGTACGACGTCTTGCTCGCCTGGAACCTGCTGGATCGCGTGGCGCCACACCAGCGTCCGCGGGTAGTCGCGAGACTGGCCGAGGTTTCCGCGCCCGACGCCCGGCTATTCCTGGCCATCGAAGCCGGATCGGAGCGTCCGCAGCACCCCTTGCGCTTCGGCCTGGTGGACAACGAGCATATGTGGTTCGAGCCGGTGGAAGGCTTCCCTCCAGCGTGGCCTCCACTTCTTCCCGCCGAGCTCGAACGGCTCATCGAGCCATTTGTAGTGTCCCGCGCCTTTACCACGCGGGTGGGATTCCGGGAGTACGTAGCAACAAAGAGAGGTTGATCGACACGTCTGGCTTCTGACGTCCTTCCCACTGCGCCCGGCATCCTCATGACTTCCCGACGGTTCCTTCCCTTTAACCCCTCTCGAGACGAGCGAGGCCCGAATGATCAGGTACATTGAGCTGGGTGAGGACAAGCAGCTTCACGAGATCGTCATGGCGGGCAGTCACGACGCCGGGATCACCGGAGGCGGGAAGAACGTGCAGACGCAGTCGCTGAGTATCGGCGGCCAGGCAGAAGCGGGAGTGCGCTTCTTCGATCTGCGCGTCGCCGCGGGGACGGTTGGGGTCGTCCACAAGACTTTCCAGGGGAATGTTAAGGAAGCCTCTCTCATGGCCTTCCACGCCGACAAGAGGCTCATGAAGAACAGGGAGAAGGTGCGTTACCTCCCGGAGGTGGGAAGGATCCAGGGTCTCACCCGCACCAAGCTTCGAGGCGGGGCCTTCGGGGAAGGCCTGCAGAAGATGCTTCGCGAGGCAAGGGCCTTTGTCGAAAAGCACACCAGTGAGTTCTTGATCCTGAAGTTCGACAAATGCGAGAACTGGAGCCTGATCGCGGAGGTCATCACGCACGAGCTGTACCCGGTGCTCTATAAAGGCAGCGGAAACCTCAACACCAAGCGGCTGCGGGACCTGAAGGGAAAGGTCATCTGCCTTTTCAGCTCCAAGGGACTGGCGGCCACGCCGCCCGAGTATCACGGTGCCAACGGAATCCTGGGGTTCAGGAACCTGTACGAGAGCGGCGGCGGTTACGATCCGAACTACAGAGGCCTCCAGTACTTCGGCAAAGGAGGCACGAGTCCCTTCAACGCTATCAGGAAGTTCCATCAGAACGAGTCCAAGCAGCGCAAGCTGATGCGCAAGGGCATGGCCACCGCGCCTGAGGTCTTGGGGATGATGTACTGGACCACCACCGGCCTCAAGGAGAGCATCCAGAAGCGCAACGAGGGCATGTGGAGTGACAAGAACCTCGGCAAGCTCATGCAGATGTGGCGCGACGGCCTGGAGGAATCGATCAATATGCGGATCGCCGAGCACATCGACCCCAAGAAGTACTCCTCGGCGCCGATACTCAAGGCCTTCATGCCGAACATCGTGATGGTCGACTTCGCGAACGAGTTCCGCTGCCAGGTAATCTACGATCTGAACTTCGTGGCCGCGGTCGAGCTCACCCTCGCTGCGCAGGCAGTAGACAGCGTGAGGCAGGCGTACACCACGCTGCCCGTCGGGGCTTAGAGTTAACCCTCTCTCCTCACGAAGGCGCGGATCCGGGATCCGCGCCTCACCTCATCCCTCGCACCAGCTCGAAATTTAAACAAGCTGAAACTTCGCTAAACCCTCCCCGCGTAGAGAGCATCCAACGGCAGACAGGGCAAGGTCGCCACTCTCACAGTTCCTTTCATGGCCCCCGCTCTCTTCGCCCTAGCGCTGGCTGCCGTAACGGCGCCGGCACAGCTTCAGATTCCGCCAATTCAGACCCTCAACCCCGATACGGCCCTCGCCACCAGCGCAAACGTGGTGACGGCCACGCGCGCACAACAGCCACCCATCATCGACGGCCGCGACGATGATGCGGTCTGGGCGGCCGCTCCGGTGATCGACGACTTCCTCGAGTGGCGCCCCACCGAGGGGAAGGCGCCTCGCTACCGCACCGACGGCCGCATCGCCTACGATGCCGGCAACCTGTACGTGTACGTGCGTGCCCACGACCCGGCCCCGGACAGCATCCGGCATCTGCTCGAGCGGCGCGACTCCTTCACCCCCTCGGACATGATCTGGGTGTTCGTGGACTCGTACCACGACCGTCGCTCGGGCTACGAGTTCGGCGTCAACGCGGCCGGGGTGAAGATGGACCTGGCGGTCTACGACGACGGCAACGAGGACATTGCCTGGGACGGGGTGTGGGACGTGGCCACCGTCACGGATTCTCTAGGGTGGGCGGCCGAGTTCCGCATCCCGCTCTCGCAGATGCGCTATTCGGCGGGCGGGAGCAACACGTTCGGCATCATGCTGAACCGGGACGTCTACCGGCACAGGGAGCGCTACAGCTGGCCGCTGCTACGGCAGTCCGTCACTGGGTTCGTCTCGCAGTTCGCGACGCTGAGCGGCCTGGAGGGCTTGGAGACTCCCCGTCGGCTCGAGGCGATGCCCTACCTGGTCGCACGCAACGCCACGACCATCGAAGGCAACGCGTTCGGGCGCGGCTCCGACATGGAGCTCGGCGGCGACTTCAAGTACCGGCTCGCCTCGCACCTGGCGTTAGAAGCCACCATCAACCCCGATTTCGGTCAGGTCGAGGCGGATCCCGCGGTGCTCAACCTCACCGCCTACGAATCGTTCTTCGACGAGCGCCGGCCCTTCTTCGTCGCCGGCCGGGGCCTCTTCCGCTTCGACGTGAACTGCAACGCGGTCAACTGCAGCGGGGAGAGTCTCTACTACAGCCGCCGGATCGGCCGCACGCCCGAGCTCGCCCGCACCTACGGCGACTCGCTGCCGCTGGAGCCCGTCACCATCGTCGGGGCGGCGAAGCTTCTCGGCCGCTTCCCCGGAGGGTTGACGCTGGGCGTCCTGAACTCGACCACGAGAGGCGTGGCAAACGCGGGCGATACCACGTATAGCCCGGCCTCCAACTTCGCGGTGGTGCGCGCCACGCAGGACTTGCGCGGTGGCAACAGCGCCATCGGGGCGATGTTCACCGCGGTGAACCGCAACATGGACCGCTGGACCGAGCCCTACCTGATGTCCAGCGCTTATGTGGCGGCGCTCGACTTCCGTCATCGCCTGTTCCACAACACCTACGAGATCACCGGCTCGTTGGACCGGAGCCGGGTCGAGGGATCCAGCGAGGCGGTCCTGGCGCTGCAGCGCAACGGCGTTCACCAGTACCAGCGGCCCGACGCGGACCTCCCCCTGGACCCCAATCGGACGGTCCTCTGGGGTGACGCGGAGGAGATCTCCTTCGGCAAGGTGGCCGGGCAGCATCTCCTCTTCCAGAGCGCCCTGCAGAGACGATCGCCCGGATTCGAGATCAACGACCTCGGCTTCCTGCGCCGCGCCGACCAGATCTCGTGGAGCACCTGGGTCGGTCTCTTCGACCGGCGCGAGACGCGCTATTACAACCGCTTCCAGATCAACAACAACTGGTGGCAGTACTGGACCACCGACGGACTGCCCCTCGAGCGCGCCTACAACACCAACCTGCATATCGACTTCAAGAACAACTGGGGATGGCACATGGGTGCGACCGTCGGCCGGATCGGCGAGACCTACGACGATCGCGCCGCCCGCGGCGGACCCGCGGTTCGCCAGGACCCTTTCGTTGCCCCCTGGTTCTTCGTCAACGGCGATGATCGCCGCTCGGTGGTTCCGTATTTCAGCGTCGAATACTTCCGTGGGAGCGGCGGTCGAAATCGGGTGCTGAGCATCGGCCCCGAACTGGCGTTCAAGACAGGGGGACGATTCAGCTCCAGCGTCGAGCTGAACTGGGAGGATAACGTCAGCGACAACCAGTGGTACGGCAACTTCACGGACGACAACGGGGTCGACCACTACACCTTTGCGCACCTGGAGCAGACGACCACGTCGCTGACGGCGCGTTTCAATTACACCTTCAGCCCCGACCTATCGATCCAGACTTACCTGCAGCCCTTCGTGTCGAAAGGGACGTACTCGAGCGTGCGCGAGCTCTCCGCGAATCCTCGCGCTGAGCGCTACGAGGATCGCTACGTCCCGTACAGCGACCCGGAGGTGAGCGATGACCCGGGCGGCTTCAACTACAAGCAGTTGCAGTCGAACGTGGTGCTGCGCTGGGAGTACCGACCCGGATCCACGCTGTTCGTGGTATGGAACCAGGGCAGGGAAGGCTCGGGACCCGTCGCGGGGGACCGAGGATTCCGGGGCGAAATGAGCGATCTCTTCGGGCTTCACCCCGCCAACACCTTCCTGATCAAGCTGTCGTACTGGTTCAATCGGTAGGACGAGCACCGATTCGCCGATGCGACGGGGGCGAACCACGTGAGCGTGGCGCCCCCGTTCGCGTGGCCGCTGTACCGCTACCCTCGCGGGACCGGCGGATCGTGCGATCGGGGCCGCCTTCGCAGGTGAGATCCCACCGCTGTCACGGTCGGACGCCCGTCGTCGTTGACCGGATGGCGGGGGAACGGGTAAGGTGGCAGGAAGCAGCACGCACACGGCCAGCCGTGTCACCCTGTCCGGAGGTCGCCCCCCATGATCCCGCAGTTCGTGGCTGTCGCAGCGGACGAGGAGGACCTCCTGCTGACCATGATGCAGGAGTTCTATCTCGGGGAGGCGCTTCCCTTCGATCGCGACGCCGCACGCCGCGCGGTTCGCGAGCTCCGCGGCGATCCGTCGCTGGGACGGGTCTACCTGGTGGTGGCGGGCGGCGAAGCGGTCGGATACGTCGTATTGGCGTTCGGCTTCAGCCTGGAGTACCGCGGCCGCGACGCCTTTCTGGACGAGCTATACATCCGCGAGAACGCCCGCGGTGTAGGCCTCGGCACCGCCGCCATCCAGTGGGCTGAATCAGTCTGCCGGGCGGAGGAGATCAGGGCGCTGCATCTCGAGGTCGATCGCAGAAACCAGCGGGGCCAGCATCTCTACCGCGGCCTCGGTTTCACTGATCACGATCGTTATCTCATGACCAAGTGGATCGACTGAGCTGAACCCGACCTGGAAAGGGACGATGATTGCACGAACCTGGCGAGGATGGACCGCCGCGGCTGACGCGGAACACTACCTGGAGTACCTCGAGGAGACGGGTCTGAAGGAATACCGGGAGACCGAAGGCAACCTCGGCGCCCTGGCGCTACGCTCCGTGGACGGCGAACGGGCCGAGTTCCTGCTCGTCTCCTTCTGGGAATCCATGGAAGCGGTGCGCAACTTCGCCGGAAACCGCCCGGAAGTGGCCGTCTTCTACCCCGAGGACGACCAATTCCTCGTCGACCGGGAGGATTGGGTCAGGCACTTCGAGCTGGTATCCGGCGCCGACGTGCTGCGCACGCTCGGAAGCTAGGAATTATGAATTACGAGTTACGAATTTGACGGCGGCCGTCGGCGTCGGCGGGGTTGCATGCGACGCCAGGCTGCGAACCCGCAATCTCCCGATGTTTGGCCTCAAGTCTCGCAAGTCGCAACTGCCAGTAATTCGTAATTCGTAATTCGTAATTCCGCCCCGCCAGCGCCCTCGTCAGACCAGCGGCGTTAGCAGACCGGTGACGATCAGGGCTGCTGCCCACACGAGGTCGATGTTGATCCAGGCGCGCCGCAGCACCCGCAGGCCTGCTAGCTCGTACACCAGGACCGCTGCCAGCACGGCAATCAGCAGATATCCCGTGGTGTGCACCCCCGTGGCGAGCGCCGCGTAGCGGCCGGCGTCTCGCGTAGCGCCCGCTTCGGGCAGCTGAGGGTCGGTCAACCCGGCTTGGGAAGTCGGCGGATCGTGCCCGACGTGGGCGTGCGCCGCGGCGTCGTGGATCGCGGCGGGCGCCGCCGTCGGACCGGGCTCGAGGAAGAAGGGGAGCGCCATGAGCCCGGCGCCGTGAGCAGAGGCCATCAGGAATGACCAGAGCACCAACTCGCGCGCGCGGACCCGCATGCCGCGCAGCCGCGGGTGCCGGTGGCGCAGGAGCCGGAAGACGCCGACCCCCACCAGCGCGCCACCCACCGCCCACTTCAGCACACCCAGCGGGATCACCACTCCGAGCATCACCGCGACGGCGGCCGCGCTGCCGATGGCCAACCCGTGCCCGACCGCGAGCGGCGCCAGCGCACGCCACACCGCCCGCCTGCGATTCTCCTGCAGCCCCAGCGACACGGCGAAGAGCCACCCCATGGCGGGGTTCAAGCCGTGCATGGCCCCGAGGCCGAGCAGTATCCACAACGAAGTCTCGGTGTTCATGACAACAAGGCCTGATTCGTGCCCATATGATCCATGGAGGCGGCGGAGCGCAGCCGCGCCGCTCAGGCGTAACAGAACGAATCCGAAGAGGCGTCGCCGCCCTGCAGCCGCACCTGGTGGGGCCGGATCCCATCCTCGAACTCCACCAGGAAGCGCTCGTCCAGCTTCATCCCTCCCTGCGGCGAGACGTCCGCCTTCGCCATCCACCCACGGATGCCCTCCGGATAGAACTGTGCATCCCACGGTGAGTACAGCGAGTTGGTGATATACACGCGCGAACCGTCCCGGCTGATCTCGACCATCTGCGGGGCACCATTCAATGGCCGCTGCGGATTCGAGGGGTGCGGCGTCCGCCTCACGATGCCGCCGATGCGCACGCTGCCGGTGAGCTTCGGCTCGAACGGATCGGTCACGTCGTACTGCCTCAGCTCGCCGGTCCCCCAGCATGAGACGTAGAGCTGGCGATCGTCCAACGAGAGGTTGATGTCGCTGACCAGAGGCGGCACCGCGCCGAAGGGCGCCAGAATCGGGGGCAGGAGGGCGGGATCGGCCGGCTCCGCGGGGATCTCGATCACCTTGCGGACCTTCCACTGCCCGGAATCGGCATCCAGATACCAGGTCCAGATCGAGCTGGAGAGGTCGGCGAGGCTGATCACCACCCCGACGAAGCCGTACGCCCGGCGCGGATTGTGGGCGGGACGCAGCTCCAGCACCATCTGCTGCTCGGCACCCAGCTCCAGCTTACTCAGATGCCGACGGGTCTTCAGATCCCAGACGTGGATGGAATTGCCGTACTTCCCACCCATCAACAGTTCCGGATTGAGCCCGTCCTGCACCATGTTCGGCGTCCCCCACTCGCTGGTGATCATGGTGTCGTGTCCCAGGTGCCACCAGAAATCGTAGGCCAGGTTCTGGGGCCCACGCTCCCTTTCCCATCGACCCTTCACCTCGAAGGTCTCGTGGTCGATCACGAAGATCCCGCCGGGGCCGTCGCCGTCGATGCTACCCAGGGCGTTCATGTAGATGCCGTCCGGCCCGCAGTGCACCGTGTGCGGTGCGGCATAACCCGTCTTCCGAAATACCTCCTCGGGTTCGAGGACCTTTACCAGTCGGGGATTGCGAGGATCTTGCTTCGTATCCACCACGTGGATGCGTGAGCTGTGGATTCCCGGGACTACCAGGAAGCGCCGCTCCATGTGCGGGTTGGGAGCGTAGCCGCACAGATGGGAGCTGCAGGCGTTCCAACCGAAATGGTGAAGCTCGTTGCCGCCGTGGGGTAACTCGACCCGACCGACCAGTCGCCCGAAATCGGTGGAGCGCGGGTCGGTGTCGACGACGCCGAGTGCGTCCTTCTGTCCATTGTCCCCGGTCGCGAGAAGGGCGACGTAGGCGAGTGACTCGGGAGCGGCCTCGGCCGCCATGGTCGGTGACGGATAGAAGGTCGGATCGGGAAGTAGACGGGCCATGAAGTCCTCCGTCAGACAGGGGGCATGGGGTGGGCGAGAGGATGGTCGTGATCGCCCAGCCCCCGACGCCGAGATGATCGTTGTCGCGCGTCGGGTGCGCGCCTATCATGCGAACGGAGGGACTGCGGTGCTTGAAGGGGTCGTGCAGGTTGGTGGGAGATTTCGTGTAGACGGCGCCGCTACATAATGCCACACCCCGGGCGACGCCGACTTCGCCAGAGTAGCCACGAGGTCGGTCCGATGATTTACCTCTTCGACGAATTCGTGCTCGACACGCGTCGGTGCGAGCTTCGGCGGGGTGACGACCCGCTTCACCTGGAGCCGCAGGTGTACGCCGTGCTCTGCTACCTGGTCGAGCACCGCGATCGGCTCGTGCGTAAGGAGGAGCTGCTCGACGAGGTGTGGGGACACCGCTTCGTGAGCCCCTCCACGTTGAACAGCCGCATCAAGAGCCTGCGCCAGGCGCTGCAGGACGACGGTAGTGCGCAGCGCATCGTGCGGACGATACGCGGCGCGGGCTTTCGCTTCTGTGCCCCGGTGACATGGGCGGAAGAGCGCAGCCGGCCCCAGCCTACGCCACCGGCGGCGCAGCCAATCGCCCTGCGGCGGGAACAGCAGATCCGCTTTTGCCGGGGGTACGACGGCAACCGCATCGCCTACGCGACCAGCGGATGCGGCCCGCCCCTCCTCAAGCCTGCCAACTGGCTGACCCATCTGGAGTACGACTGGGACAGCCCGGTCTGGCGTCACTGGCTCAACGAGCTGTCCCGCGACCACACGCTGATTCGCTACGACCAGCGGGGCTCAGGCCTCTCTGATCGGGACACGGAAGACGTCTCCTTCGAAAGCTGGTTGGGTGATCTCGAGACGATCTTTGACGAGCTGGAGCTCGAGCGCGTCCCCATCGTCGCTCTTTCGCAGGGATGTGCGCTCGCGATCGCATTCGCGGCTCGGCACCCGGAGAGAGTTAGCCATCTCGTCCTCTACGGCGGGTATGCGCAGGGACGCTTCCGGCGGGCGTGTACCCCCGCCGAGCGGGCGCAGAGCGAGGCGATGCTCCAGGTGCTGCCCCACGGCTGGGGGCAGGACAATCCTGCGTTCCGGCAGTTCTTCGCCAACATGTTCCTGCCCGAGGGCACGCCGGAGCAGATGGCCTGGTTCAGCGACCTGCAGAGGATCAGCGCGTCCCCCGAACAGGGGGTGAAGCTCTGGCTCGCGTCGGCGAGCATCGACGTGACGGAGGTCGCTCCGCTGGTGCATACGCCCACTCTGGTCCTCCACGTGAAGCAGGACGCCGTCGTCCCGTTCGAGCAGGGGCGCTTCCTGGCCCGTCTCATCCCCGGCGCGCGCTTCGTCCCGCTGGAAGGGCGCAACCACGTGTTGCTGGAGACGGAGCCTGCCTGGCCCAGGTTCCTGGCCGAGGTGCGCGCCTTTCTGGCGGAGGACCCCATGGAGGAGACGCGCTCCAACGATGCCGAAAGACCGGTTCTTCAAGCGGTGGCAGGGGGACGAGTGATCGCGTAGACTGTAGGCCATTCGCAATCCCGACCCTGGAGGCTCGGATGCCGTCCTCGAAACGCCTCGCATTCACCGCGGTCCTGTTGATGTCGAGCTCGTCCTGTACTCCCTCCGGCGTAGACCCTGCGCCCGCACCGGCGTCCACCGCCGCTTCCACCATGGAAGCAGGCGGTGCGTCGGCGCCTGTAGGCCCCTCGGCACGGATCCCCGACGCCCGGACTGATGACGATCCCTTCCTCTGGCTGGAGGAGGTCGAGGGGGAGCAGGCGCTCGCCTGGGTCGAGGAGCACAACGCGAGCACGGTCGCCGAGCTCTCCGCGACCCCTGTCTATCAGCCGATCTTCCAGCGCACCCTCGAGATCCTGGACTCGGAAGACCGCATCCCCTATCCCAGCATCCTCGGAGACCGCCTCTACAACTTCTGGCAGGATGCCGAGAATCCGCGGGGCGTCTGGCGGCGGATCACCTGGGAGGCATACCTCGCCGGAGATCCGGCGTGGGAGGTGGTGCTGGACGTGGACAGGCTCGCCGCAGAGGAAGACGTACCCTGGAGCTTCGGCGGAGCGAGCTGCCTGGCACCCGAGTATCGCCGCTGCCTGGTGCAGCTCTCGCGCGGCGGCTCGGACGCGGTGGAGGTGCGGGAGTTCGACCTGGAGACTCTCGAATTTATTCCGGACGGGTTCAACCTTCCCGAGGCGAAGCTGAGTATCGCCTGGGTGAACCAGGATGCGATCCTGGTGAGCACCGACTTCGGTGAGGGAAGCCTGACCACCTCGGGATATCCTCGCGTCGGCAAGCTTTGGCGGCGCGGGACCCCGTTGGCCGAAGCCCGGACGCTCTTCACCGGTGAGGAAAGCGACGTCGGGGTCTATGTGGGGACATGGATGGTGGGCGACGAGCGCATCAACGTCGTCTATCACAGTCCGCGATTCTTCGAGGCCGCCATCCACGTCCTGCGCGACGGCGAGCTGGTGAAGCTGGACATCCCGCTGGACGCCGACGCCGAGCTCGTGGGCGACCGGCTGGTCGTCTACCTCCGCTCCGCCTGGGAGGTCGGCGGCAAGAGCTTCCCCGCGGGCTCGCTCGTCCACACCTCCTACGCGAGTTTCCTCGCCGGAGAGCGGGAGTTCGAGTTGCTGTTGGAGCCGGGCGAGCGCCAGACCATCAGCGGCACCTCGACGACCCGCGACTTCCTGCTCGTGCAGCTGCTCGACAACGTGAGCGGGGAACTGCGCCGCTACACCTATGCGGACGGACAGTGGAGCTACGAGCCGGTTCCCGTGCCTCCCATGGGCAATGTGGGTGTCGCCGCCACCTCCCCCTTCGAGAACCGCTTCTTCTTCAGCTACAGCGGCTTCACGCAGCCTTCCACCCTGTACCTGGTCCGGGAAGATGGAGAGGTGCAGGAAGTCCGACGTCTGCCGGCGATGTTCACGGCGGACGACCTGGTGGTGGAGCAGCACGAGGCCACCTCGAAGGACGGCACCCGCATACCGTACTTCGTGGTTCGTCACCAGGACACGCGGATGGACGGTTCCAACCCGACGCTCCTCTACGCCTACGGCGGCTTCGAGGTGGCGATGACCCCGTCGTACAGCCCGGTCACCGGTGCCGCCTGGCTGGAGCGCGGTGGGGTGTACGTCCTCGCCAATATCCGAGGTGGCGGTGAGTTCGGACCGAGCTGGCACCGGGCGGCGCAGCTCGAGAATCGGCAGCGGGCATACGACGACTTCTTCGCCGTAGCCGAAGACCTGATTGCGCGGGGCCTCACCAGCCCTCAGCACCTGGGGATCATGGGCGGAAGCAACGGCGGATTGCTGATGGGCGTCGCGCTCACGCAGCGCCCGGAGCTGTTCGGGGCGATCGTGATCCAGGTGCCGCTGCTGGATATGCGCCGCTATCACCTGCTCCTGGCCGGAGCAAGCTGGATGGCCGAATACGGCAACCCCGACGACCCCGAGCAGTGGGCCTTCATCAGCCGTTACTCGCCGTATCAGAACGTGCGGTCGGGAAAGGAGTACCCGCGCGTCCTGTTCACCACCACCACCCGCGACGACCGCGTCCATCCGGGGCACGCTCGTAAGATGGCTGCCCGGATGGAATCGCTGGGCTACCCGGTCCTGTACTTCGAGAACACCGAAGGCGGGCACGGCGCGGGCGTCACCAATGAGCAGCGCGCCAAGATGCAAGCGCTAACTTACGCCTACCTGTGGAAGCAGCTCGCCGGCGAGGAGGGGTGAACCAACACCACCGTCTGTGTTCCTCGGGGCGACCCTCCGCGATCGTCTGCGGCTAGTTCACAGTGCACGTACAACCGTTGGTGATCGCGAAATGGGGCGGCGGGTCAATGCGACCCACCGCCCCGAATCGATTTCATCGTCTCTCCGTCATGGGGCGGGATCGCCCCGGCCCGGCTCGCCACGAAGGCGCCGAGCAGGTTCGCCTCCTCGAGTAACACGTGGTCCGGCGCGCCCTCTAGGTAGCCTTTGAGAAAACCGGCGAGGAAGGCATCGCCGGCTCCCACCGTATCGACCACCTGCACCCGGTAGCCGGGGTGCTCCGTCCACCGACCCTCGCGCAGCAGCACGGCGCCGCAGCCACCGCGGGTAACGCAGACAGCTTTGAACCCGAAGCGATCGGCCAGTGCTTCCGCGGCAGGGCGTAGTTCCTCCGGCAGGCTCAGCCACCGACCCAGGGTCGCCATCTCCCCCTCGTTGAGCTTCACCACCTCGGCTCGCTCCAGCGATGAGAGCACGACATCCCGATCGTCGTAGGGCGGGCGGAGATTCAGGTCCAGTACCTTGACGAGCGGGTAGTCGAGAAGGGAGCCCAGGGTGGTTCGGCTCGCCTCCGATCTTTGCGCCAGGGTCCCGAACACCAGCGCCCGCGCGCCGGCGGCTCGCTCCGCCACGGATGCGGTCAGCTCGATGTTGTCCCAGGCCGCCGGGCTGAGGAACTCGTAGTGCGGGGAGCCCGCTTCGTCCAGCTCGACCGACACGAACCCCGTCGCCAGGTGACGATCGAGTTGGATCAGATCGACGGGCACGCCGAGACGGGCTGCGCGCCGGATCGCTTCGTGACCCAGCTGATCGTCACCGACACGGCTAACGATTGCGCCCGGCAGACCCAGCGCTCGCAGGTGCCCGGCGACGTTGAAGGGCGCCCCGCCGAGGAAGAGCCCCGCGGGAAGGGAGTCCCACAGGATCTCTCCCACGCAGAGGATCTCGTCGGCCGCCACGTTAGCGTTCGAGGTTGGCGACCGGCCTGCCGTCCAGGCCCCACGTGGGGTCGGGGCCGATCCCCAGGTAGGCCAGGGCGGTTGCGGCGACGTCCACGATGTTGGGCGGGGTGTCGATCGATCCCGGTCGGATGCGCGGGCCGTTCGCAAGGAAGAAGATCGTCCGCTCCTCCGGGGTGTCCCCGCCGTGTCCACCGTCCGTCGTCCGGCCGTGGTCGGTGGAAACGAGGATCAGCCAGTCTTCCTGTTCGTAGTTGGGGCGAGCGCGAATGGCCGCCACCAGGCGCCCGACCTGGCGATCGGCCCGCGCGATGGCCGCCATGTACTCGTCCTCGATGGAGCCGGTGTGGTGGCTCACCTCATCGGGGTTGCCGAGGTAGACGAACATGGCGTCCGGATCGTTGTTCAGCAGCTCCGCCTCCGCCGCCGCAACCGAGAGCTCGTCCGCCGCACCCCAACCAAGACGGCCGCCGTCGTACGAGACGCGCGCATCGATCGCCTGTCCCAGCACCGGACCAGCCGTACCCCGCTCCTCGGACGTCTGGGGTTCGATCAACGGCGGCCAGTCCGCCACGGCAAAGGTGCGCAGCTGCGGCCGCGTCCTCTCGATACGGGTGAGAAAGTCGGGGTAGCGATCCAGCCCGTTGTCCGGGAAGGGGAAGTCGTTGCTGAGGATCCCGTGCTTCTCCTTCCATACCCCGGTGAGCATACTGGCCCAGCCCGGCCCGCTGATCGTGGGTAGTCCCGTCTGGGCGCGATCGCTATAGGCGCCGGTGCGGATCAGGGAGTCCAGGTTCGGCGTGGGCACCGACCGCAGCACGTCAGGGCGGACGCCGTCGATGCCGATCAGGATCACTTTGGGGGTGCGACTGTTTTCCTGCGCAGCGCCGTCGAGCGGCATCGCCAGGAGGCCGGACAGGGCGAGCAGAGCAAGCCTCGAGATCACCCGAAGAACAGGTTGGTGGCGAGGCGGGATCGAAGTCAGGCGCATGACCATCACCAGGGACGCTCCGAGCGAGAGTAGAGGTAGGCGAAATCGACGAGTCGCGCACCTGAGGCGTCGGCAACGGCGTACTGGCCGCCCTCGTAGAGGGAGGCACCGCCGACGCGTCCATCCTTGGCAATCGCGTAGTAACTGAGGCCGAACCGAGGCCGCCCCCGGTCGTCGAGCAGGCGGCGCTCGGTCATCTGCACCACTCGCTCGAGGGTGCGCAGGCAGGCCTCCTCCGGGCTGGCGCCCTGCCGCATGAATTCCACCGTCAGGAACGCTCCGCACACCTTGATGTTGGCCTCGCCTCGACCGGTGGATCCGGCGGCCCCAACCGAGTTGTCGCAGTACTGGCCCGCGCCGATGATGGGACTGTCGCCCACCCGGCCAGGGATCTTCCACGACAGCCCGCTGGTGGAGGTCACCGAGGCGATGTCACCCGCGGCGTTCACCGCGTTCATGTTGATCGTTCCGGTGGTGAACCGAACCGCCACTTCATCGGCCGGATCGAGCCAGTTGTCCGAGGGGTTCAGCCGCGCCCTCCAGCGCAGCCAGTCCTGGCGCGACTTTTCGGTGAGCAGCTCCTGCTCCTCGAAGCCCATGTCGAGAGCGAAGCGCTTGGCTCCTTCCCCGACCAGCAAGATGTGATCGGTGTGATCCATGATCGCCTTAGCCACCAGTGACGGGGTGGCGATCCCTTCGAGCGCTGCCACGGCTCCAGCGCGGTTGGTGGGGCCGTGCATGCAGGAGGCATCGAGCTGCACCACCCCGTCTGCGTTGGGGAGGCCGCCCAGACCCACCGACTGATCCTCTGGATCCAGCTCCTGGATGTTGACGCCCGCGATGACCGCGTCGAGAGGATCTGCGCCCTGCTGGATCATCTCGTACGCGCGGGCCACTCCGCGCAGCCCGTTAGCGGATGCAATGACCACGGGAGTAGCCAGCGGGCGATCGGGCGGTGGCAGTGGGTGACGCAGGGTGGGAAGGAGGCGGGCCTGCAGCTCCGCGGGAAGCAACGCACCGGCGGCGCTCGACGCGGCCAGACCGAAGAACGCGCGACGCGAGACGGACATGTTGCGGGCTCCTGGCGTGGGAAGAAGGGAAGAAGCCAATCTCCCGCAATTGTACGCCCCGCCAGGCGCGACGGCGAGGGGGATGGGCCGCCGCGCCGGAGCCCGTAGCGCGATGCTACCGGTATGGGTGGCGCTGGGCGTACCGGTAGGCCGTGTATCCCGCGATCAGGTGACAGACCCAACCGAGAAGGCCGCCGGTGCCAAGCCACAGTCCCGGCGTGATGATCAGCCAGAAGATGCCCCGGATCCACGTGCCGTTGTAGATCTGGCCAACGCCGGGGATGATCAGGCTGAGCAGCCCGGCCGCGACGGGATCCCGCATCGTAATCCTCCATCTGGTCAGGTGAAAGGAGCGGACGGTTCCGCGCCCTGAGCGCTCTACGGACAGAGTCGGTCGAAGGTTGCATCGTGCATACGGGCGCGAGTGGCACGGACGGCGCAGTAAGCCCGAGCCAATGACCGGATTTGAGCCTCTCACCTGGACGGGACCGATGGACGAGACACCGCGGCAGCCAGAGGAGCAACGAGAGGTGGTCGAGCGACGCGAGACGGTGCACCGCACGACCGGGTCGGGTCCGGCGGCGACCGACCGCGGCCGCAGGTCGAGCGCAGGGATCTGGGTCCTCCTGCTGGCCCTGGTCGTCGCGGCGCTGGCCTGGTACGCCCTCTCCCGCGGCGAACCCGCCGAAGTCGACATGCCCGAAGTCGAAGCCCCGGACGTAGATCTCCCGGAGGACGAACCGAACATCGAGGTGAACGTTGATGATGGCGGGGAAGAGTAGGAGGAGCGCCCCCGCAGCTCGCTTGGGTTTGGGCGCACGACTACGGGGGCGGTAAGCAGGACTGTCTCGCGGTAGGAAGGGCTACGGGATGATAAGCAGGATATGAGGGAACATGACGAAGGGGCCGGCACCCGGTGGTGTCGGCCCCTGAAGCGTCCCGCGGCTGTTGGCGAGCTCAACTCGCCCCGACGAGATCGCGGACGGCCTTGGCCACCAGGCGCACCTTGGCGGCGTCGCGCGCCCCGCCGGCGTCCTGCTCGAGCCGATCGGCCAGCGCCGTCAAAGCCGACTGCCTCGCCTGCCCGCCCGTACTCTCGGCCCGCACCAACTCCTGCCGCGCCGTTTCGATGCGGGAGGCAGCGAGACCATCGTTGCGCTCGAGCTGGTCGAGGTAGGCCCGGGCGAGAGCGAAGCTCGGCGGCCAGACGTACTGCGGCTGCCCCTGCGCGTTCAGGTACTCGAGCCGCACCGTGTTGGCAGCGTCGATCTCGTTCTGCGTCAGGTACTCGCTGGGCACCAGCTCGAAGATGTCGAGTCCGCGCGCGATCTCGGAGCTGACGATGGCGCCATTGTACCAGTAGACCGACCAGGAACCGCCCATCCTCATCCGCTGCGGGTCGATCGGTCCGCGGTCGTGGTAGGCGATCTCCACCGGGTTCTGCGGATCGGTCCAATCGAAGACCGAGATGCCGCCCTGGTACCAGGCCTGGACCATCACGTCGCGTCCGGGAATGGGGATCAGGGACCCGTTGTGGGCGACGCAGTTCTCCTGCACCGTCTGCGGCGCCGGGAGCTTGTAGTAGCTCTGGAACTTCAGCTCGCGATTCTCGATGGTGAAGATGGCGTCCGCGCCCCACTCCTTGGGATCACTCGCGCGGCACTTGGGAGCTCCGCCGCCACCCCATTCGTCGGTGAAGAGGACCTTCGTCCCGTCGTTGTTGAAGGTCGCCGAGTGCCAGTAGGAGAAGTTCGAGTCCGCGACGGCCGTGATCCGAACCGGCTCCACCGGGTTGCTGATGTCGATCAGCAGGCCGTAACCCTCACAGGCGCCGCCAGCCAACCCGATCGCCGGGTACACGGTGATGTCGTGGCACTGCGTGGGGCCGCTTCCCGGTCCCCGCTGCGCCTCGATCATCTGCTGGATCATCGCCGGCAGCCTCGCGCGCAGTGTCGCCGAGTCCGCCGCGGTTGGCTCTCCAGTGCCGCCTCGGGCGGCCACGATCCCCGCCAGCATCTGGGAGAGCGCCTGCGGTGGGACCTCCATGAGCTGCTCACCGACCGCCACCACCCATTCGCCGCGCGCCTGCGCGGCCTCGAGCTCCGCCTGCTCCTCCGGGGCGAGCCCGTGGCTGGGCGGGGCCACCAGGCCGCTGAAGATGCGCGGCGAGCTGACGATTGCCGCCGCACCGGGGTTGGCCAGGGGGACCTTGATCACCTCGATGCGGAAGAGCGCGGTATTCGGATCCTCCTCCGGCGGCGCATCGCTGCACCCGGGCAACTCCTCCGCCGGGCGCACCACCGACGAGCCCGAGATGTAGATGTAGACGTTCTCCGGGTCATCCGGGTCCACCACAACCGTGTGGGTGTGGGAGCCGCGGCACGTCTGCACGTTGCCCACGTTCACCGGATTGCGGATGTCGCTGATGTCGAAGATCCGCAGGCCGCGGAGCCGGTCGGGGCTCGCCGCCGCCTCTACACCCTGCGTTCCGCAATCCAGTCGGCCGCTCAGGCCCTCGCCCGAGACGAACAGCAGGTTCTGGTACACGGAGACGTCGCTCTGCGAGGCAGGGCAGACGAAGCCGGTCACCAGCTGCGGGTTCGCCCGGTCGCTGATGTCCCAGATCTGGAAGCCGTTGTAGTTGCCCTGAAAGACGTAGTTGTCCTTGAAGGCCAGGTCGGAGTTGGTGACGCCCACAAAGTCACGCGGCGGCGGGACGCTCGCCAGCTTGCGAAGATTCCAGATCGCCTCCTCCGCGTCCAACAGCCCCGCTCCCAGGCCGACGCGGGGATCGGACCCGGGCGAGGCGGCGGGCGAAGCTGCCGCCGGCCCGCCCGCGGCGGCGCCCGAGGACGAAGAGGCGCATCCTGCGAGCCCGAGCGCGCCACCGAGCAGCGTCGCCGCCGCCAGCCGCATCCTTCCCGCTCCGCCGGAGCGCACTCGCCGAGCGAGCGCGAGCATTGTTCTCATGATTCGATCGATTCTGGACCCGTGGAATGGAGGGGAGGGCCTACTGCCCGCCCACCGGCTGCGGTAGCTGCGCTAGCATCGATTGCATGCGCGCGACTTCGGTGGTCTGATCTACCTGAACGTCGGACGCGAACTTGAACACCTGCTCGTCCTGTGCGGCCCCGTCCGTTGCGAAGAGCTCCTGCACCATGGTGACCGCGCCCTGGTGGTGTCGGATCATGCCGGTGAGGAAGAGCCGGTCGAACTCGTCCCCGCGTGCCTGCTCGAGCTGCCGGATCTCCTCCGGCGAGAGCATTCCCGGCATCTGCCTCATCGAGTGCTGGGAGTGATCGATCCCGCCATGCGCACCGTGCGCACCTGCCCCCATGGCCACCTCCGGCACGGGCTGCCTGCGATCCTGCAACCAGCGCCGCATGATGGCGATCTCGTCGTTCTGCGCATTGATGATGCGCCCCGCCAGGGTATGGATACGAGGATTCTCCGTGCGCTCCGGCACCATCTCCGACATCTCGATGGCCTGCGCGTGGTGGTGGATCATGTCTGTCATGAAGCGCACGTCCGCCGCGGTGTAGCGGGTCTGCGCGCTGTCCAGACGGGCGTAGTAGAGCTCCTCGTACTCTGCGGTGGAGGAAGGCGCGGTCCCGGTGCTGGGGCCCGCAGGGGTGCGGCTTGCCGCGGCGCACGCGCTCGCCGCCAGCGTCAGCGCCACCAGCAGGACACGCCTCGCGATCTGTGATACGGTCATGCGAACTTTCCGGGACATCGGTGAGGCGACTTCGTACGCCGCGCCCTTGGGCCTGCAATCTGGTGTGCCACAGCGGGTAAGCGCAATGAGAAGGGCCCGGCGGAGGAAGTTACGGGGCAGGCAGCAGCAGTGGGGGGACAGGCTCGGGATCGCACCCGGGCGTTTCCGCCAAGGCCGAGAGCAGACCGCGCTGAACCGGCCCTTGGAGACTGAGGCCCAACGTGCCCGCCAAGTCCCTGCTAAGCACTGGCCGGGGAGAGGGGTACAGGACGGAAGGCAGCTGGCTTCTGCGGGGAGCATGTTCCAGGGCAGCCTCGAGGGGCGGGACGGCGAGTCGAGCCATCGGTGACCCGCCGTCCACCGAAGTTACAGCGGCGCCCCCAAGTAAGCCGCGAGGCGCAGGAGGTCCGCGAACACGCCCCCGGCGGTCACGTCCGGTCCCGCGCCCGGCCCCTGCACGATCAGTGGGTTCTCGTGATACCGCCGCGTCCGGAAGAGGACGATGTTGTCGGTGAGCTGGATGCGCGCAAAGGGGTGATCCTCGGGATAGGTACGCAGGGTCGCGCTGGCTCGCCCCTCCCGGTCCACGGAACCGACGAAGCGGAGCACCTCGCCTCTGGCCTCCGCCTGCCGCCGCAGATCCTCCATGGCGGCGTCCTCGTGGTGCAGGCTCCCCATGAACTCCTCCAGGGTGCCGGCGCGCAGCTCCGCGGGAACCAGGCTCTCCACCCGCACGTCCGCGAGCTCCAGCGGGAGGCCCATCTCGCGCCCGAGAATCGCCACCTTCCGCGCCACGTCCATCCCCGAAAGGTCGTCGCGTGGATCAGGCTCGGTATACCCCTTCGCGCGCGCGTCGAGAACGATCTCCGAGAAGGTCCTCGATCCGTCGAACGCGTTGAAGAGGTAGGAAAGCGTCCCGGAGAAGATCCCCTCGATCTGGAGTACCTCGTCTCCGGTCTGGATCAGGTCGCGCAGGGTCTGGATGATCGGCAGGCCCGCTCCGACGGTCGTCTCGTAGAAATAGCGCGCGCCCGAGCCGCGGCCGGCCTCCCGTAGCTTACGGTAGAAATCCAGCGGAGCGGTGTTGGCTCGCTTGTTGGGCGTGATGATGCTGATCCCGCGGCGCAGCCAATCCACGTAGTTGCTGGCGACCACCTCGCTCGCGGTGCAATCGATCAGGACCGAATGCGGCAGGTGGTCGGAGTGCACGTGGCGCACGAGGCGGTCCGGATCCACTGGCTCGCGCTCCTGCTCGAAGAGCCTCCGCCACCGGGTGAGATCGATCTGCCGATCGTCCAGCAGCATGTATCGCGAGGTCGCAATGGCCCGCACCCGCAGGTCGATGTTGAGCTCCTCCTTCAGCCTTCCCACCTGATCGGCGAGCTGGTCGAGCAGGGTGCTACCGACCACACCCGGGCCGATCACGCCGATCGAGAGCGTCTGCGGCGAGAGGTAGAAGCTCGAATGGACCGCGCGCAGCGCCCGACTCGCCTCCGCCTGGTCGATGACCGCGGAGATATTCCGCTCGGACGAGCCCTGGGCGATCGCGCGGATGTTGATACCGGCTTTGCCCAGCGCGCCGAAGAAGTTGGCCGCCACACCGGGCTGGCCGGTCATGCCGTCGCCGACCGCCGCCAGCACGCAGCAGTCGTTCACCAGCTCGATCTTTTCGATCTGCTTCTGGTGGCGCTCGGCGAAGAACGCGCGCTCGGTAGCCCGGAGCGCCGCCTCGCCATCCTCCGCGGGCACCGCGTAACAGATCGAGTGCTCGGAGCTCGCCTGCGAGATCATGACGACCGAAATCCCCGCCTCACGCAGCGCCCCGAAGAGCCGCTGGGCCGTCCCGGGCACGCCGATCATCCCCGTTCCTTCGACGTTGATCAGCGCGACCGATTCGACGGTGGCAAAGCCCTTTACTGCGAACTCCGAGCTCCCCTGCAGGTGAATGCGCGTCCCGGGGAAGGTCGGGTTGAACGTGTTCCGGATGTAGATGGGGATCGCCCGGTCGACCGCCGGCGCCATCGTATACGGATGGATCACCTTCGCACCGAAGTAGGCGAGCTCCATCGCCTCGTCGTAGGAGAGGGCGGTCAGCAGCACCGCGTCGGGGACCAGCCGCGGATTGGCGCTCATCACGCCGTCCACGTCGGTCCAGATGTGGATCTCCGAGGCTTCGAAGAGGGATCCGAAGATGGCGGCGGAGAAGTCGCTGCCGTTGCGTCCCAGCGTCGTTGGCACCCCGTCGGGGCTCGCGGCCACGTATCCGGTGATCACCAGCGTGGGCGGAAGCGGGCCCCGCTCCTCTATCCAGGCAGCGAGGCGCGCACGGCTCGCCTCCCAGTGGATGGTCGGTCCCGCAGGCCCCCATTCCGATACGAGCACCTCCCGGGCGTCCATCCAGGTCACCGGCTCGCCCCGGGCAAGCAGATGACCGGCGAGTATCTGCGCGGACCAGACTTCGCCGTAGCCGGAGACCAGCTCCACCACGCTGCGCGAGTGCGAGCGCAGGAGCCAGGTCGCGTGGAGGACGTCCGCGATGTCCGTCAGATCACGGTCGAAGCGCTCGAGCAGCGCCTTGGCCTGGTCGAGCGGCATCAGCTCGGAGATGGCAGCCCGGTGCTGCTGGCGGATGACCTCCATCTCCTCGCGATAGTGCGGATCGCGCGCGCCGGCGCGCTCCACCGCACGGATCAGTGTATTGGTTACCCCGCTCATCGCCGAGACCACCACGACCTTGCGCGGCTCGGGACGCTCCGAGAGGACGCGCGCCACGTGACGGTAGCGCTCCGCCGTGGCGAGGCTCGTCCCCCCGAACTTGTGAATGATGACGGGGTCGGATCGGTGAGGCATGGTTGACAACTCGGTTACCGCCAGAGCGCCCGCCGCTCCGACGCTATGAAGCGCCGGAAACTATGATCGGCGGCGGGGTGGGGGAAGATGGCGCGCGCGGGCTAGAGGGAGGAAGGAGGCGGGCAGCAATGAAACGGGCGGCTCGAAGGCCGCCCGCAGCTCCCCGGGTGGAACCTCGATTCGCGCTGATCAGCCCGCGCTCAACCCCAGCTTCTTCAGCGCCTCGGGCGGGCACCCCTGCCACTGGACGGCGGTGTTGCCCATGTACTGCAGATCTTTGATCCCCATTTCGCTCGACCAGAAGCCGGAGGCCACCATGTCGCGGAAGAGGTTGAAGAAGGTGACGCCGTGGCTCATCTCGGGGCGCGCGCGCTCGGGCCAGGCAATGTCGTCGACGATCGCGGTCCGCTCGGCTTCGGACAACTCGACGAACGGACGCTGATAGCGACGGCGCGACTCGGCGTCGAGCCAGGCCAGGCCACCCCGCATGCGCAACGGCAGATTCTCGTCGCGCGTGTCGGTCATCATGAAGTCGATGAACTCCGGCACGCCCGCGTCTGTCGCGCTGCCGGAGCGGTCGTCCGCGGGGATCACCATATCAGCGAGCACCGCCACGGTGACCATCTCGTGGGGGGTGAAGAACCGGGGCTCCTGGCCACGCGTAGCCGCCGCCCGCGCGTGCTCGGGAGGGGTAGGGATGGTAGGCGCAGGCGCGGGTGCGGGCGCCGTTTTCGCGGTCGCAGGAGCGAAGGGCGCCAGCGCGATCAGACCCAAAGCCTCGCGGCGATTCATCGAGCTCATATCTCCCCCGCTTTCCGCATGCGTACGATCTCGTCGCTGGTACGCCAGGCGAGCGCCAGAATCGTCCAGGTCGGGTTCTTGTCGGCCTGGGAGACGAACGGCCCCCCGTCAGCGACGAAGAGGTTGGGTACGTCGTGGGCCTGACAGCTCGAGTTGAGGACCGAGGTGGACGGATCTGACCCCATGCGGGTGCACCCCAGCTCGTGGATGATGCGCCCGCCAGTCGCGATCCCGTAGCCATCCTCGGGCCCGGGCATGTCGCCCCAGGGCTTTCCTCCCATCTCCTCGATCAAAGCCCGGAAGGTCTCCTGCATGTGCTTGGCCTGCTTGTACTCGTAATCGCTCCACTTCCAGTGGAAGCGCAACACCGGGATCCCCCACCTGTCAACCACATTCGGGTCGATCTCGCAATAGGAGTCGTCGTTGGGGACCATCTCGCCCCGGCCGGAGAAGCCGACCGTCGAGCCGTAGTAGCGCCGGTACTGGTCCTTGAGGCCCTTGCCGTAGCCGCCTCCCTCATAGCGCTGAATGCCGCCCATGAACCCGTACGACGGCATCTGCCGTCCCCCCCAGACCTCGATGTGGTAGCCGCGAGGGAAGTCGAGCTTGGAGTTGTCCAGCCACCAGGGCATGTAGATGTGGGCGCCGCCGACGCCGTCCTCGTTGTGCGGCACCTGGTCGACGAGGCTGGGGATGAACCCGGACACGTCCACGCCGACCGTGTCGGTGAGGTACTTTCCGACCGTTCCGCTGGAGTTGGCGAGGCCCTGGGGGAAGAGGCTGGACCGGGAGTTGAGCAGGAGACGCGCCGTCTCGCATGCGCTCGCCGCGAGCACGACGATGCGCGCGGAAACGTGCTTGTCCTCGCCCGTGGTCTTGTCGATGTAGTTCACGCCCGTGACGCGACCGTCCTTCCCGACGGTGACCTCACGGGCCATCGCCTGGGTGATCAGCGTCAGCCGTCCCGTCTCCAGCGCGGGGCGAATCAGGACCCCCGGGCTGGAGAAATTGGAGTTGGTCCTGCACCCGCGGTAGCACTGTCCGCAGTAGTGACAGGGGGCGCGGCCGTTATGCGGCCGCGTGATGATCGACAGGCGCGAAGGAATGCAGGTGATATTGAGCCGGTCGGCTGCCTGCTTCACCAGCTTCTCGTAGCAGCGGGGCTCCGGCGGAGGGAGGAAGATACCGTCCGGGTGGTTGCGAAGCCCCTCGACGCTCCCGAAGATGCCGACCAACCGATCGACCCGGTCGTAGTAGGGGGCCAGGTCGTCATAGCCAATCGGCCAGTCCTCCCCGAGCCCGTCGATCGACTTGCGGCGGAAGTCGTCGGGACCGAAGCGAAGGGAGATGCGGCCCCAGTGGTTGGTGCGCCCGCCCAGCATGCGTCCGCGCCACCAGTCGAAGCGGGTCCCGGGCGCTCGCGTGTACGGCTCGCCCTCGATCTCCCATCCCCCGTCGCAGGCGTCGAACTCGCCAAACTGTCGTTCGCGGGTCGATGCCCCGCGCCGCGGGGACTGGTAGGGCCACTGGAGCATTTTGGCGTCCCGCTCGGGGAACCACTCCCCACCGGCTTCCAGCATGAGGACCCGGGCACCCGCGGTGGTCAGCGCGTACGCAGCCATACCGCCGCCGGCCCCGGATCCCACGATGATCACGTCGTGCGTGTCCTGCGAGGATCTGATCGGCATCGGACTGGTGGAGGATGGGACGGTTGATGGACCGGCTGCTTGTTGACCGTAGCCTCGGCGGCTTACGCCGAACGTCGAGCCGGTCGTGGTCTCGAGCCTCGATGGGTGATCTTGCGCGATGCGCAGACCCGCTCGGGTCTACTCCATGGCAACTGGACGCGCCGGATACGGGTCAGGCAACGGTCACATCGCCCACGGGTGAGTGCAACGTTTCGACCGTCGCGCACTCATTTTCGGGGAAGATAGGGTGAAGCCAATATGAACGCCACGCAAGTCGACGCTGCGCTACGCAGGAGCGGGATCATCGCCATCGTGCGAGGCAACTTTCCGCACGAGACGCTGCTGCGCATCGGGGAGGCGCTGAGGAAGGGCGGGGTGGCGGCGGTGGAGGTGACGCTGAACAGCGCGGGCGCGCTGGCAGGGATCGAGGCCCTCCGCAGGCATTTCGGAGAGGAGCTGCTGGTTGGCGCGGGGACCGTCCGCACGGTCGCCGACGTCGACGCGGCGCTGAGCGCGGGCGCCGCCTTCCTGGTCTCCCCCAACTTCGATCCTGAGAGCGTCGCCCGCTCGCGCCAGGTCGGCGTGGTGCACCTTCCGGGAGTCTTTACCGCTTCCGAGGCCCAGGCGGCCCACGCGGCGGGGTGTCGGCTGGTCAAGCTCTTTCCCGCCGACGCGCTCGGCCCCGTTTATCTGCGCGCGCTGCGGGCTCCGCTGGACGACGTGGGATTCGTGCCCACCGGCGGGATCGACGCGACGAACCTCGCCGAATATGTCAGGGCCGGAGCCGCTGCCTTCGGCGTGGGAGGTGCCCTGGTGCGGAAGGATGAGGATGACATCGAGGCTCTCGCCACACGCGCACGAGCGCTGGTAGGAGCGCTGCGTCGGGCGAGGGAAGCCTATGGTAGCTGATCTGGGTAGTCTTACGTCTGAGCGACGTCGCGAGGCTTACCCCCACCCACCCTTGCGGCCGGCCAACAGGACGCCCGCCGCAAGGGTCGTCCCTACTCTGGTGGAGATTGCGTCGCGCGACAGAGCGGAAGAATGCAGCCGTAATTCGTAATTCGTAATTCGTAGTTCGCGATCCGCTCCGCTACCGATCGCTCCGGCGACGCAGGTGAAGCTGTTCCTGGAAGATCACCGCGAAGGGGATTCCGCTTCCCTTCAACTCGAGCGATACGCGGTCTTCCGCTACCCGAACGACCTCGCCCCGGAACGGCAGCTCCACCCCGCGAGGAAAGCGAATCCGGCCCTCCACGACGTCTCCCACCTCGCCGGGATCGGCTGACGGATGGAAGCTCAGCCCGCGCTCGGAACACTCAATCACCTCCGAGATCGAGGTACCCACTACGACCCTCGGGCGCTCACTCTCGGGAAACGGGATCCGATAGTATTCGCGTCGGTTGTCGAAGGCCACTCGTAACTCCCGTCGCAGGCGTTGGTACACCAGGCGTCGTCGGTCCACGACGCCACCGTCACGATCGCCCCGATATCGCCGGGACACGTCCCCTCAGGGGTACAGAGGTTCGGAAGGCGACGCAGAGGTCGCCACGTTCTCATCGATCCGGAGCGTGCGCCCGCCCCAGGTCCGATCCACGTCCAGCGCTCCCTGCCAGATCCTCACGAAGGGAAGCCCGATCGACCAGGCGGGGCTGTCCAGCGAGAAGTCCCGACCACCGGCTACCCAGAACGGCGGAGTCTCGCTCCGTCCCGCCTCTCGGAACACCGCTTCGGCCAGGGGCCTCAGCTCCACCGCATTCAGATGGTGTGCGTACGTTCCCGGCAGATAGCGCCCGTCCGCGAGCAGTTCGCGCTGCCATCCCGAATAGTACGCACGCATCGAGTCGGGGATCACCCGCATGTTCTCGATGTCCTGATAGATGACGCTGCCGCGGGGAAAGCCTTCCCGTTCCGCGGCGTTCGCCGCGTCCAGCGCGTCCTGGCGCCCCCTTTCTTCCGAGAGTAGTGCACGCGAACAGACGATGGGGCTTCCGGTCACCGCGTCCGACGGAGGGATCCCCTCGAAGGCCTGCTGGCCAACGTACAGGATGGCGATCCCCCAGCCCATACTCAACAGCGTCTGGCGCTTGCCGGACCAGGAGGTCTCCCGATGACACGGAGCCGGCAGGTAGAAGCCGATCCAGTGGTAGGGCGACTCCCTCTTCCAGAGGCGGAGCACCTCGTCACCGGGATAGCGGCTGGTGTCGAATCCCGGCAAAACCCGCTGGGCCGGGCCCGAGGAGCGACCCGCCGAGGCACATCCCGCCAGCACGCAGATCAACGCCAGCACGGTACGGCGCCAACGCGCGGCACAAGCAAATTCGAAGCCCGGCCGAGGCATCCAGCCCGATCTCCTCACAGCCGACCCACCGCTGCCGGAATCTCCGCAAGGCAGAGGGTAGCGTCCGCTCCACGACCGTAGCGGGCCGGCCGCGGGGCCGTGGAAGCTCGGTGTCCGGTGCACATCTCTGCTTCTGCCTCCGTTTGCGGTGAGGTTATCGGGACCGCGGGGATTGCAGGATCGGGTCCACACGTGCCGCGACCGCGCGACCGATCGCCCTTGACGGTTGCCGGCACCATGACCGGCTTCTATGTTGGGCCTCCCGCAGACCCTACCCGACTCACGTTCGTATGAAGCTCCAACACGCCCTCGGTCTGGCGGCCGCTGTCGCGCTCGCGGCCAGCGGTCCCCCCGTGCTTCAGGCACAGGCCCCCGCGACGCTCCCGCTCGACAGCATCGCGCTCAACGACCTCGCCGCCTTCAGCGAGCCACCCGGGAACTGGCGGATCGTCGGCGGCGTCGCCGCCGATCGAGCTCGTAACCTGAGAGTCACGACCTCGCCGGGGAGCGGAGTCGTGGTCAATACCGCAAAGCCAGGCGACGGGGGCGATCTACGCACCACCTGGGAGCACGGAGACATCGACCTCGAGCTCGAGTTCATGGTGCCCCGGGCCTCGAACTCGGGAATCTACTTTCAGGGGCGCTACGAGCTGCAACTGCTCGACAGCTGGGGCGTGGAGCACCCGACCTACGGCGATGTGGGAGGCATTTACGAGCGGTGGGACGAGTCGCGCGGGCCAGGGAACGAAGGGTTCGAGGGTCACGCGCCCCGCTTCAACGCCGCCCGGGCTCCGGGGCTCTGGCAGACGCTCCGCGTCGAGTTCCGCGCACCGCGCTTCGATGCATCGGGGAATAAGATCGAGAACGCCCGCTTCGTGCGGGTGGAGCTGAACGGAGCGGTCATCCACGAGAACGTGGAGCTCAGCGGCCCCACCCGGGGAGCGTTCCTCCCGGGGGAGGCCGCGACCGGGCCGCTCATCATTCAGGGCGATCACGGACCCATCGCCTTCCGGAAGATCCGCTTCAAGCGCTACGGCGCCGAGGCGTTGGAGCTCTCCGGACTGACCTTCAAGGCGTACGATGGGAAATTCCAGAGCCTTCCCGACCTCACCGGCCGCTCTCCCGATCGGAGCGGCGAGTCACCGCGCCTGACGGCGTCGAATGCGGGCGTGGCCGACGCCTTCGCGCTGGTGGAGCAGGGTACCATCGAGGTCCCGGTCGCCGGTCGCTACCTCTTCGATCTCCGCCTCGGATGGATCGATGGCGAGGGGGGCAACGGCACGGAGGGTGGCGCACGGCTTCGGATCGGGGGGCGGGAGGTGCTCGTCCACGACGGAAGGCAACGCTCCGTGACCGCCGAAGCGGACCTCGCCGCGGGTCGGCAGGAGTTCGTGCTCGAGCTCTTCAAGAACCGGGAAGGTCGGCCCGCCAGCGTGGACCTCTTTGCGGAGGGGCCGGGGGTACGCCGGCAAGCGCTCACGAGCGAGACACGCACCCGCCGGGGATCGGCGCAGGGCGCCGTCACCGTCGAGCCGGGTAGGGAGCCATACCTGCTTCGCAGCTTCCTCGAGCACGGCGGCGAGAAGCGCACCCACGTGATCTCGGTGGGGGATCCGTCCGGCGTGCATTACAGCTACGACGCCGAGCTCGGCAACGTCCTGCTGGCGTGGCGCGGCCCCTTCCTGGAGACGAGCCAGATGTGGGTGGAGCGCGGAGAGCCGCAGCTCGCCGTGCCTCTCGGCAGCGTCGTTCGGTTCGCCCTCGGGCCGGCCCTGGCGACGCTGAACGACGAGAACGCTGCGTGGCCGGATTCCATCCCGCCTTCGTTCGGCTTCCGCTTCCTCGGCTATGACCTGGACGAGGGTGGCCTTCCGACCTTCCGCTATCGTGCGGGCGAGGCGACGGTGGAAGATCGGATTCAGCTGCTCGAGGGGCGGCGGGGGCTGGCGCGTTCGATTCGGATCGACGCTCCCGCGGGGGGTGGAGGCCTCTACCTCCGTCTCGCCCGGGGCGAATCGATCGAGCGCACGCGCGACGGGGCCTACATCGTCGACGGCCGATTCTACCTGGTGCCGGGCCGCGGCGCCGAAAGGGCTCGACTGCGTAGCGTCGAGGGCGGCCAGGAACTGATCGTTCCGCTTTCCTTCCGCCGCAATCAATCGACTGCCGAGTACGAGGTGATCTGGTGAGAGCCACGAGCCACATTACCCGAGGGGCGTGCGTCGCCCTCCTGTGCGCCCTCCTAGGGGCGGTGGCGGCCGTTGCCCCCGCGGCGGCCCAGCAGCGCTCCGCCACCTCCTCTCAGGCCGCCGCCGAGGATCGTTACTACCGGCTGATCACGATCCCCATTCCCGAAGGGGTGGTCCTCGAGGTTGGCGGAATGACCAACCTTCCGGGTGGACAGCTGGGGATCGCGACCCGCCGCGGGGACGTCTGGATCGTCGACGATCCCTATATGGAGGCCGGTACGCAGCCGCACTTCTCCCGCTTCGCGCGCGGGCTGCACGAACCCCTCGGCCTCGCCTATCGCGACGGGGCGTTGTACACCGCCCAGCGCGGCGAGCTGACCAGGCTGGTCGACCGCGACGGGGACGGCCGCGCCGACCGCTACGAGACCGTGTACTCCTGGCCGCTGTCAGGCAACTACCACGAATACTCGTACGGGCCGGTCTTCACCCCCGATGGAAACATGCTGGTCACGCTCAACCTGGCCTGGATCGGTTACGGCGCGAGCCTGGCCAAGTGGCGCGGATGGGCCATCGAGATCACGCCGGACGGGCAGATGACGCCGATCGCGACCGGCCTACGATCGCCCGCCGGCTATGGCTATAACCTCGATGGTGAGCTCTTCTACGCAGAAAACCAGGGGGACTGGGTCGGCTCCGGTGGCATCACCCACCTGGAGCGCGGCGACTTCGCCGGCAACCCTGCTGGACTGATCTGGACGAACGAGCCGGAGTCACCGCTGCGCCTGCGGCCGGAGGACGTCCCCGACACGGGCGAGCCCGAGTACGTGGTCGCCCAGCGCGTTCCGGGGCTGAAGCCGCCCGCCGTCTGGTTCCCGCACACCGTGCTGGGGATCTCAACCTCCGACATCCTGGTCGATTCGACGGGTGGCCGGTTCGGTCCATTCGCCGGGCAGCTCTTCGTCGGCGATCAGGGGCACAGCAAGATCATGCGGGTCTTCCTCGAGAAGGTGGACGGCGTCTACCAGGGCGTCGTCTTCCCCTTCCGCGAAGGGTTCTCCTCGGGCGTGCTGCGCATGATCTGGGGCACCGACGCCTCCATGTTCGTCGGGATGACGAACCGCGGCTGGGCCTCCACCGGCAGGGCGCCTTTCGGATTGCAGAGGCTGGTGTGGACCGGTGAGATGCCCTTCGAGGCGCAGAAGGTCGAGGCGCGGCCCGACGGCTTCGAGATCACTTTCACCCGCCCGGTGGACCCGGCCAGCGCCGCAGACCCCACTTCGTACGCGATCCAGAGCTTCACCTACCATTACCATCACACCTACGGATCGCCGCCGATCGACCAGCAGGTGCACCCGGTCACGGCCGTCGAGGTCTCGGAGGATGGACTGCGGGCGCGCCTCCAGGTGGAGGGGCTGAGGCAGGGGTACGCCCACGAGATCCGCATGTCCGGGGTGCGGTCGGCAGAGGGTGAGCCGCTGCTCCACGACACCGGCTACTACACGCTGAACCGGATCCCCGCGGGGGAGCGGATGCGAACCACCTCGACGAGCGAACGGCCCACGGTCGCGGCGGCCGCGAGTCGAAACGAGAGTGGAGGCGGTGGCTCGGTGGCGGGGGCGGTGGCGACCGGAGCCAAGCGGCAGACGACCATTCCGGTCGGGTGGAACGGCTCAGTCGACCGTACCGTGACGATCCGGACGGTACCCGGGATGCGGTTCGACCTGGCCGAGGTGACGGTGCAGCCCGGCGAGCGAATTCGCCTGGTGCTGGAGAACCCGGACGACATGCTGCACAACCTTCTCGTAGTCGCCCCGGGCGCGGCAGATCGAGTGGTGGAGGCGGCAATGAACCTGGGCCTCTCAGGTCAGACGCAGCATTACGTCCCCGACTCGCAGGACGTCCTGTTCCACACCGCTCTGCTCCAGCCCGGCACCCAGGAGGCGATCTACTTCCAGGCCCCCTCGGAGCCGGGTGAGTACCCGTACGTCTGCACCTTCCCCGGGCACGGAATCACGATGCGAGGCGTGTTGCGCGTGGAGGAGTAAGCCGGGGAATGGCCCCCTCCCGATCCCTTACTGCGGGGGCCTACCCCCCTGCGCGCTGTCCGACACCCCCGCCTCCGGCAAGGGCGGCGCGACCGAATCGGGCCGCACGTACACCTGCGCCCACCGGCTCAGCACCGCCCGATTCTCCTCGGACAGACGCCGGCGCTCCCACCAACCGGCCCCGCGCACCGCGACGACCACGTCGGGGGCCGAGGCGAGCCGCATCAGCAGCGAATCGGGCGCGGGGTAGCGTGCCTGCTCGCGCACGGTCGGATCGACCCGCGCCCAGAAGGTGGTGGTCGAGTCGCGCGTGAGGCGCACGGTGTCCCGCCCCAGCACGACCTCGAGCGATTCTCCGTTCTGCACGCGTAGCCCCTCGGCGCGCACCTCTACCAGCAGCGCATACTCGAAGGGCTCCTCCGGCCGCTCGAGGCGCTCGGCGTTGAGCTCGATGGCGCCGATACCGGTGGGCGGCGTGGGAAGAACGTTCCCGCGCAGCCTCGTGGCGGTCACCCCCTGGAAGTCGGGGCCGCGCACGTCCACGCGGGTGGGGACCGCGCAGGCGGCAGCCCCCACCGCCAGCAACAGACCGAGCGGCCTCAAACCCAACTGCCTCACGCTTGCTCCCCCAATCCCTCCCAGAGGCCGAGCAGGTAGGTGGCGCCCAACGCGCGATCGTACAGCCCGTAACCCGGGCGGCCGGTCTCTCCCCAGATCATCCGCCCGTGGTCCGGGCGCATCGGTCCGTCGAATCCCACCTCGCGTAGCGCTTTCAGCACCTCGCGCATGTCCACGCTGCCGTACTGGGAGGGATGCGGGCTCTCGTGGAACTGCTTCTCCCCGGTACGCAGCACGTTGCGGCAGTGGACGAAGTTGATACGCCCACGACCACCGATGTCGCGGATCATGGCGGGGAGATCGTTGTCCGGCCGGGGCCCGAGCGACCCGGTGCAGAAGGTGACTCCGTTGGAAGGGCTGTCCACCAGCCCGACCAGACGCTGCAGCGCGGGCCCGTCGGTGATGATCCGGGGCAGGCCGAAGATCGACCAGGGCGGATCGTCGGGGTGGATCGCCATCTTCACCCCGTACTCCTCGGCCACCGGGACCACCCGCTCGAGGAAATAGGCGAGGTTCTCCCACAGGCGCTCCTCGTCCACCTGCCGATAGGCCTCCAGCAGCTCCGCGAGCTCTCGCGCATCGTACGCGGTGGCCCAGCCGGGGAGGTCACCCGTCCCCTTGGAAAGGTCGATCCGCTGCAGATCCTGGTGGTCGTAGGCGAGGGCGGTGGATCCGTCCTCCAGCCGCAGCTCGAGCGAGGTGCGAGTCCAGTCGAAGATCGGCATGAAGTTGTAGCAGAGCACGCCGATCCCCAGTTCGCCCATGTTCCGGATGCTCTCGCAGTAGTTGTCGATCCAGCGATCTCGCGTGGAGAGCCCGAGCTTGATCTCCTCGTGCACCGGAATGCTCTCCACCACGGAGAGCTGCAATCCCGCCGCCCCGATCTGCTCCTGCAGGCGGGCGAGGGAGGACTGCGGCCAGACCTCGCCTACCGGTACGTCGTAGAGCGCCGTCACGATCCCGGATACCCCGGGGATCTGGCGAATATGCTGCAGCGGTATGGCGTCGTCGACGCCATACCAGCGGAAGGTCATGTACATGTAGAGCGTTCTCGTCTGGTGCGGTCTCCTCGGCTCAGGAGCTCTGGTTGTCGAGCAGGCGGGCCATCGCGTGGAACTCGTTCGCGAGGGCCGGATAGAGCGCGCGATAGCGCTCGTAGAAGCGGGCGTAGGTGGCCACGTCGGCCCCCGGGTGGATGTGCTCCACTTCCCGGACCGCGCGATCGCTGGCTGCCTCGACCGAATCGAACACCCCGGCGCCGACACCTCCGAGCAGGGCGGCACCGTACGCCGCACCCTCCGTCGCATCCGTCGTTGCCAGCTCGGCGTCGAGCACGTCGGCCAGGATCTGGCGCCAGAGTGTGCTGCGCGCGCCGCCGCCCGCGATGCGCACGCGTCCCACACTGAGGCCAAGCGGCTTCATCAACTCGACGGAATCCTTAAGACCGAAGACCACGCCCTCCATGACCGCCCGGGTCAGGTGGCCGCGGCCGTGGCGCAGGGAGAGCCCCACGAATGCGCCGCGTGCGTCGGGGTCCGGGTGCGGCGTACGCTCCCCGCTCAGGTAGGGGAGGAAGAGGAGCCCCTCGGAGCCGGCGGGGACACTGCGCGCCTCGTCCACCAACGAATCGAAGGACGGGCTCTCTTCGTTCTCGCCCGTGATCGCGTCGCGATACCAGCGCAGACTGCCCGCCGCCGACAGCATCACCCCCATGAGGTGCCACTGACCGGGGACCGCGTGACAGAAGGCGTGCAGCCGCCCCGCGGGTTCCGGCTGGTAGCTCTCGAGCGGCGCGAACACCACGCCGCTGGTGCCCAGCGACGCGGAGATGATGCCAGACCGGATGATCCCCGTGCCCACCGCGGCCGCAGCGTTGTCGCCGGCGCCGCTGACCACCGGAGTGCCCGCGAGCAGGCCCGTCGCCCGCGCCCCCTCGGCGCTCACACGGGCGCTCACCTCGGGCGACTCAGTCACCTCCGGCACCCACGAGCGGGGGATCTCCAACGCCTCCAGGATCTCATCTGACCAGGTCCGCCGGCCAACATCGAACACGGATGTTCCCGAAGCGTCCGACACGTCACAGACAAGGGCGCCGGTGAGCCGATAGCGCACGTAGTCCTTGGGCAGCAGGAAGCTGGCAACCCGCGCGTAGACCTGCGGCTCGTTCTCCTTTACCCAGACGATCTTGGGCGCGGTGAAGCCGGGGAGCACCGGGTTGCCCGTGATCTGCAGCACGCGCTCGGGACCGACCCGCTCGGTGATCGAGGCGCACTGCGCCGCCGTGCGCTGATCGTTCCAGAGGATGGCCGGGCGGAGGACTTCACCGGCCTGGTCCAGCAGCACGAGCCCGTGCATCTGGCCGGTGAGGCCGATTCCGACCACGTCCGCGGGCTGGACGCCGGCGGCTTCGAGTACCGCCCGGATACTGGCGGTGGAGGCGGTCCACCAGTCGACGGGGTCCTGCTCCGACCACGCGGGCCGCGGCGTGTACAGAGGGTGCGAATTGGTGGCGGATTGCACCACCCGCCCCTCTTCGTCGATCAACAGTGCCTTGCTGCCGGTGGTGCTGACATCGAGACCGAGGAGATAGCTGGGCACGGGTCCAGTGCGGGTTCGGGTGACACAGGCAGGTAAGCAACGGAGGATCCCGACAGGGTCGGAGATCCTCCGCGACAGCACGATGCTCAATCCTTCATGCGCGACCAGGCAGGGTTCACCGAAGCGGGCTCAGCCTCGGTGCGAGCTCCGCCCCGGCGCGCGAGGCATGTTCCCGTTCGGGTCAGACCGGCGACTGGGAACGCGCCTCTCTTACCGGCCGCTGAGCGGCGGAAGCGGCGCCAGCCGGTCCGGGTGCGGAGCACGGGCGCGGATGAGATAGGCCTCCAGCCACCCGCGGTTCTCCGCCGGGTTCTCGATGGAATGGAGGATCGCCTCGTGATCCAGCTCGTTGATGCGGTCGTTCGCCGCGCGCAGCGCGTCCATCGAATTCTTCAGCGCGACATCCACCGGCATGCGCTCCGGGTTGATGTCGATGCCAAAGTAGCCCTGGTAGCCGTACATCTTCAGCGTGTACAGGCCCGCTTCCATCTGCTCCGGGGCGATCACGCCGACGTTGAGGTCCTGGTCGTAGTTGCCGAGCGGCTGGCTGTTCCAGTGCGTATGGGCGAGCCGGCCCTCGGAGAGCGGCCAGGAGAGGGCGTACGGCAGGTCCTCGTAGCCCATGATCACGTGGCCGATCTCGGGGTTCATCGCAAAGAGCGCGTGCCCCTCGTCCAGGATCCTGCGGTTTTCGGGGTTCCGCAGCATGCCCTCGACCTGGTGCCCGAGCAGCACGCCTTCCGGCGTCAGCCCGTAGAGGATCCGCCCGCGCGGCTCGTACGGCTTGGGCTCGAAGGCGATACGCACGCCCGGCACCTCGTCCATCGCCTCCGCCAGCCCCTCGGCGAAGCGCTGCCTCATCCCGACGAAATCCACCCCGAAGCAGTTCTCGTAGCCGTCGATCCCCGGCCACACGACCGCGAAATCGGTGTCCAGCTCCCGGTTCAGACGCAGTGCGGCCTTGGTGCGGTCGAGCGCCTTGCGACGATGCTTCTCGATCGGGTTCGAGAGCGAGCCCCACTCGAAGTCCTCATCCCAGAAGAGGAGGGGGATGACGGTGACCAGTCGGATCCCCGTGTCGCGGGAAAAGGCCTTCCAGACCTCGAGGTTGTCCTCGTTGATCTCGTTCGGGTAGTGGGCTTCCAGCCCGACGAGGCCGTACTCCTTGAGCCCCGCGGCGATCTCCAGTCGCTGCTCCAGCGCTAGCTCAGCCTTGTACTTGTCGTGGAAGCGGCTGTTGGGCGGGGAAAAGAACCAGATCCCGGCCGTGAACCGCAGGTCGAGCTCGAACGTTGACAGGTGACGGATGAGCTCGTCCTTGGAACGGCGGGTGGCCTGGGACCGCAGGTCTTGGAAAGCCATGTACGTTCAATCTCCTCGGGTGAGTGGGAACACCTGCGTGCTGCTAGACGATTTCGGGCGCCGCAAAGAGCGGCGCTACCACCAGTGCCGCGGCTCCTCGCAGGCGGGGGTGGAGCCGGGCGTCTTCCGTCACGATTGCGGTCTCGGCGGCCGCTGCGGTGAGCGTCCGGGCGCGCGTCGCAGCACGCACCCGCCGCTCGATCAGATCCCACCCGAGGGTGATCTCACCGCCGATGACGATCCGGGCCGGGTTCAGGGCATTGATGATACCCGCCAGACCCACCCCGAGGTAGTGCGCCGTGTCTGCCAGCGCCCTCGCGGCAGCCTCGTCCCCGTCGCGCGCGCGGGCGACCAGGTCCACCACCGTCACACCTCGCTGCCGCAGCTTCTCCGGCGCCTCCGGGTCGGCGAGGTCGAGCCCGAAGTAGCGCGCGAGAGTGGCTACGTTCGAGGTATATGCCTCCCAGCACCCGCGCAACCCGCACAAGCAGGGAGGCCCCTCGGGGTGCAGCGCGATGTGGCCGAACTCCCCAGCGGTGTCACCATGCCCGCGAACGACCTGGCCCCGCACCACGATGCCGGCGCCCACTCCATCCGACACCGTGACGTATACGAAATCGTCGCTCCCTTCGCCTCCGCCCGGATTGAGCCAGACCTGGGCGAGCGCGCACGCGATGGGAGCGTTCTCGAGGTAGACCGGGAGCGCGGTTGCGGCGCGGAGCGCCGGGAGCAGATCGACGTCCCGCCAACCAAGCTGCGGCGCGTTCAGCACCCGACCGCTGGAGCGATCCACCATCCCGGGCACGACCACGCCGATCCCTTCGCACCGTGCCACAGCGTGGCGCCTCAAAACCGCCTCTCCCCGACCGGCAATTTCCGCCACCAGCCGATCGGGATCGAAAGGGGTAGGGAAGCTCTCGATCGCGACCTCCCGGCCGGCGAAATCCGCCAACATCAAATACGTCCGGCTGAAGCGTACGTCAACCGCGAGAAGATGGCGATCGTGCGTGCGCAGATAGAGGGGCTTGGGCCGCCGGCCGCGCGGGGAGTCGGCGCTCTCTCCCTCGTAGATCTCGCCAGCGGCGAGCAGCTCGTCGACCAGCGAGGTCACCATGCCGCGACCCACCCCCATGCGGCGCGCCACCTCGGCCCGCGAGATGGGCTGATGCTCGCGCACGAGGTTCAGCACGATCTGCCGATTGATCCGGCGCGGAGTGGCGCGCGTGGCGCGCTGAAAGTTCCGCGTGTCGATCTTTTTCATTCCGCCGTTTCCTCCCTGCGCCGGCTGCTTCCGGAGGATCACTCGCAGAGGCTTTGTTCGCCAGGCGGGCAAATTCGTCTTCACTTCCCAGGGGGGCAAGGGCGAAGAGGTGAGGCGGCCGTGGGGCGGCGTTGCGTGGACGCTACTCCTGGCTTACTCTTTCCGCCCAATTGTCATTGTGGCGAACAATTCTCCGAGCCGCGCCCGTTCGGGTGCCCGCCCGGATCCCACTCGCGCCCACCGCTCGCCATGCAATCACCGGTACTCGACTCCGTCCGGACCGCCGACGACGGCGTCCTGAGGCTCGACGACGACCGCTTCTTCGATCCGGACCCAACGATCCGCGGCATCGCCCGCGAGCTGTACGCGGAGACGCGCGACCTCCCCATCGTGGGTCCGCACGGACACGTCGACCCCTCGCTGCTGGCGGAGAACCGGCCTTTCCCCGAGCCGACGGCGCTGATCCTGATCCCGGATCACTACATCTTCCGGATGCTCTATTCGCAGGGAATCCGGCTGGAGTCGCTGGGAATCCCCGCGCGCGACGGGACCATGGTCGAGACGGATCCCCGCAAGATCTGGCAGATCTTCGGCGAGCACTGGTACCTGTTCCGAGGAACCCCGACCGGCGCGTGGCTGGATCACGAGTTCCACGAAGTCTTCGGCATCCGGCGCAAGCTGAACGGCCAGACGGCGCAGCAGATCTATGACGAGATCGCGGAGAAGCTGCGCACTCCTGAGTTCCTCCCGCGCGCGCTCTTCGAGCGCTTCAACATCGAGGTGCTCTGCACCACCGACGCGGCCACCGATACCCTCGAGCACCACCAGGCCATCCGGGATTCGGGCTGGGGTGGCCGGGTGATTCCGTGCTTCCGGCCGGACGCGGTTCTTCGGATCTCGCTGCCCGGCTGGCGGGCGGAGATAGAGAAGCTATCGGAGGTCTGCGGATACGAAGTAGCGGATTATCGCTCGTTCATCCGGGCACTCGAGGATCGGCGGACCTACTTCCGGTCGCTGGGCGCCACCGCCACCGATCATGCGGTCCTGGAGCCGTACACGGAGCGTCTTCCGGACGCGGAGGCGGATACCCTCTTCCAACGTGCCCTGCGCGGCCAGGCGACGGAGGAGGATCAGCGGCGCTTCGAAGCGCACATGCTCATGGAGATGGCCCGGATGTCCACCGAGGATGGCATGGTGATGCAGATCCACGCGGGCTCACTCCGTGACCACAACCAGGCGATCTTCGAGCGCTTCGGGCAGGACAAGGGAGCCGACATCCCGATTCGCACCGAGTACACCCGTAACCTGCGGGCGCTGCTCAACGCCTACGGGAACGACCCGAATTTCCGGCTCGTGCTATTCACCCTGGACGAATCCACCTACTCGCGCGAACTGGCGCCGCTCGCGGGGCATTATCCGGCGGTGCGCCTGGGCCCGGCCTGGTGGTTCCACGACTCCATCGAGGGGATGACCCGGTACCGTCAGCTCACGACGGAGACGGCCGGTATCTACAACACCGCCGGGTTCAACGACGATACCCGCGCCTTCTGCTCGATCCCCGCGCGTCACGATCTCTCGCGGAGAGTGGACGCCAACTTCCTGGCGGGGCTGGTCGCGCGGCACATCGTCGACATGAGCGACGCTCGCGAAATGGCCCGCGCCCTGGCCTACGATCTCGCGAAGGAAACGTATCGGCTCGCGTAGGGTTCTCATCTGATAGGGGCGCCGCATACCACGGCGCCCCACCTCCCGGACTGCGAGATGAAAGCATCTCTCATCATCGGCACCACCTTCGGCCTGGCGGTCGTCTCTGCCTTCGCCGCCGAGCAGCTCCGTCCCCGCGCCGCGGAGCTCGAAGGAATCGAGGTAGCCAGCGGTCTCGAGGCGACGCTCTTCGCGGAGTCGCCGATGCTCACCAACCCCACCAACCTCGACGTCGACCATCGAGGGCGGGTGTGGGTGGTGGAGGGCTACAACTACCGGAACTCCCTGCACCCCGATCAGCCTGTTCGGGAGGAGGGCGACCGCGTCGTGATCCTCGAGGATAGCGACGGCGACGGAGCGGCGGACGTCCAGAAGGTCTTCTACCAGGGCCGCGACATCGACGCGGCGATGGGGATCGCGGTCCTCGGCAACCAGGTGATCGTCTCCTCCTACGGCCAGGTCCTGCGCCTCACCGACACCGACGGGGACGACCGGGCAGATCAGAAGGAAGTGATCTTCCGGCTGAACGACGCCGACCACGACCATACCGTCCACGCCTTCGTCTTCGGCCCCGACGGCCGGCTCTACTTCAACGTGGGGGACGAGGGGAAGTTCGTCCTCACGCCCGCGGGCGACACGATTGTCGACCTGGCCGGGAACAAGGTCACGTCGAATGGCAATCCTTACCGGAAGGGGATGGCATTCCGCGTCGAACCGGACGGCAGCCGCTTCGAGGTGCTCGGCCACAACTTCCGGAACCCCTACGAGGTTTCGGTCGATGCGTACGGCACGCTCTGGCAGAGCGACAACGACGACGACGGGAACCGCGCCGTGCGCATCAACTTCGTGATGGAAGGCGGGAACTACGGCTACACCGACGAGATGACCGGGGCTGGCTGGCGCACGCCGCGCACGGGCATGGCGGATTCGATTCCTCTGCGCCACTGGCACCTGAACGATCCGGGCGTGGTCCCGAACGTCCTGCAGACGGGAGCCGGCTCGCCGGCGGGAATCATGGTGTACGAGGGTAGCCTCCTGCCGGAGCGATATCACAACGCCATGATCCACGCCGACGCCGGCGTGCGCGTGGTGCGGGCCTACCCGGTGGAGAAGGACGGCGCCGGCTATCGCGGGAGGATCGAACCGATCCTCACCGGGACCGACGATCCGCTCTTCCGCCCGGTCGACGTCGCCGCCGCGCCCGACGGCTCGCTCTTCGTGGCCGACTGGTACGATCCCGGAGTCGGCGGCCACAATGTCCGCGATCTGACTTACGGCCGGGTCATCCGGGTCGCTCCTCCGCAACAGGCCTACCGGGTGATGCCGGCGGACCTCTCGACGGCCGAGGGAGCTGCGCGGGCACTATCCAGCCCGAACCAGGCGACGCGCTACCTCGCCTATCGGCGCCTGGAGTCGCTGGGCGCGGAGGAAGAAGCCGCCCTCCGGGCGGTGTGGGAGAGTGGGAGCTCCCGCGAGAAGGCGCGCGCCCTATGGCTCCTCGGCCTCCATCCGGAGCGCGGCGAGCGCTACATCGACGAGGCTCTCTCCAGCGACGATCCCGACCTGCGGATCACAGGATTGCGTGTTGCCCGGCGCGCCGGGCTCGAGATCCTGCCGCTCGCCCGCCGCCTGGTGCACGACCCCTCACCGCAGGTACGCCGGGAAGTGGCGCTGGCGCTCCGGTATGAAGACGACCCACAGACGGCGGAGGTATGGGCGGAGCTCGCCCTCCAGCACGACGGACGGGACCGCTGGTACCTCGAGGCGCTGGGAATCGCGGCGGACGGGCGGTGGGACCAGTTCTTTGCCGCATGGGTAGAGCGCGCGGGCGATCGGTTGAACACGCCGGCAGCTCGCGACGTGGTGTGGAGGGCGCGCACGGACGCAGCACTCCCCCGGCTCGCGGCCTACATCCGTGCGACCGCGAGCGAGGACGAGGAGCGGTTGCGGTATTTCCGCGCCTTCGACTTCCACCAGGGTGCCGCGCGCGAGCAGACCCTCCTGACGCTGCTCGACGGCGACCATCCCGATCGCGACGCGATCGCTGCACTGGCCCTCATGCATCTGACGCCGGAAATGGCAGCAGGAGATGGCCGGGTGGCCTCTGCTCTGCGCCGGGCGCTCGACGCGGTGCGCGGCACCGAGCGCTTCGTGCAGCTAGCCGAGCGCTACGAGGCTCGAGAGCGCGCCAACGAGCTCGTCGATCTGGCGCTGGCGCAGCCGGACAGCTCAGCGGGCATCCAGGCGGCGAGGCTGGCCCTGAATTGGGGAGCGGCGGACGGCTTTGCCAGCGCGCTTGCGGGGGATGACGAAGCGCGGACGGAGCGGGCGACCCTGGTGCTGGGAGCGGCCGGCAGCACCGAGGCGGTCGAGCTCCTTCAAAACACCGTCACCGCGACGGACCGCCCGCTGTCGCTGCGGCGTGCGGCGGTTCAAGCCCTCGGGCGTACGCAGTCTGGTGAGCGACAGCTGCTGGAGCTCGTTCGCCAGAGGAGCCTTCCCGCGGACCTGGAGCCAGCGGCCGCCGCGGTGCTCTTCAGCTCTTTCCGCAGCGGAATCCGGGAGGCCGCGGCGGAGTACCTCACGCCACCGGCTGCCGCCTCTGCGGACGGGGCGCCGCTGCCGCCCGTAGGCGAGCTGGCGCGGCAGCGCGGCGACGTCGAGGCAGGGCGGGCGGTGTTCGCTCGCGCTTGCGCCGTCTGCCACACCGCCGAGGGCGTGGGGAATGACTTCGGGCCAGGCCTCTCCACCATCGGGGCGAAGCTGTCGCGCGGGGCACTGTACACAGCCATCCTGGAGCCGAGCGCGGGTATCAGCTTCAACTACCTTGGGGAATCGATCCGGCTCGACGACGGGACCGAAGTGTCGGGAATCGTCGCGGGAGAAACTGAAAACGAACTCACGTTGCGGCTCCCCGGCGGCGTCAGCGCCCGCTATGCGAAGACACGCGTCGAGGCGCGACAGCGGCTCGACGGGTCCCTCATGCCTGACAACCTGGAGCAGGCGATGACCCGCCAGGAACTGGTAGACCTGGTCGAGTACCTGGCCTCGCTCCGTTGATAGAAATCGCGATGGAAACCCCTCGGACGGTACAGATCCACCCCGCCGACAACGTGGTTGTGGCGGTGCGTCCCCTCGCCGCTGGCGAGGAGGTCGAGTTGCCCACGGGCCGGCTCCACCTCGCGCAGGATGTACCCGCCGGCCATAAGATCGCCGTCGTGCCGATCGCGGCGGGCGAGGCGGTGGTGAAGTACGGCTTCCCCATCGGGCGGGCCACCGAGTCGATCGAGCCGGGAGCGTGGGTGCACTCTCACAACCTGGCGACCGCTCTCTCGGGGAAGCAGAGCTACGAGTACCGTCCGGTCCCACCGCCAGCGCCGTACACGGGCCCGGTCCCGACCTTCATGGGGTACCGCCGGGCCGACGGGCGGGTAGGCGTGCGGAACGAGGTCTGGATCGTCAACACGGTGGGCTGCGTGAATACTGCCGCTGAACGGATCGCCCGCGCCGCTTCGGAGCGCTTCGCGGATCGCATCGACGGCGTACACGCCTTCGCCCACCCGTACGGCTGCAGCCAGCTCGGCGACGACCTGGTCAACACCCAACGCGTGCTCGCGGGGCTCATGCGCCATCCGAACGCCGGCGGGGTGCTGGTGCTCGGGCTGGGGTGCGAGAACAACCAGATGGACAGCCTCCTCCGCGTCGCCGGCGACGTGGACCAGAGCCGTCTCCTCTTCTTCAACACCCAGGACGTGCTGGACGAGGTCGAGGAAGGCCTCGACGCGGTGACGCAGCTGGTCGAGCGCATGGCGGTTGATCGGCGCGTGGAGTGCCCCGCCTCCGAACTCATCCTGGGGCACAAGTGCGGCGGCTCAGACGGCTTCAGTGGCATCTCGGCCAACGCCCTGGTCGGGCGAATCGCCGACCGGCTGTCCGCCATGGGCGGCGGCGTCATCCTCACCGAGGTGCCGGAGATGTTCGGCGCTGAGCAGGTGCTGATGAACCGCGCCGTCGACGAGCAGGTCTTCGGCCAGGTCGTCACCATGATCGACGACTTCAAGGACTACTTCATCCGGCACGGCCAGCCGATCTATGAGAACCCGTCCCCGGGGAACAAGGCGGGCGGCCTCACCACCCTGGAGGAGAAATCCCTCGGCGCAATTCAGAAAGGAGGGCAGGCCCCCGTGCGCCGCGTCCTGCGCTACGGCGACCGGGCGGAGACCGGCGGCCTCTCCCTGCTGGAGGCGCCCGGCAACGACGGGGTCTCGTCCACCGCTATGGTGGCGAGCGGCGCTGTGATCCTGCTCTTCACTACCGGCCGTGGGACCCCGCTGGGCTTCCCGGTCCCGACCGTCAAGATCTCCTCGAACACGGCGATCGCGGAGAAGAAGCCGCACTGGATCGACTTCAACGCGGGACGGCTGCTTGATGGTACGGCAACGATGGAGGAGCTCGCTGACGAGCTGTTCGAGTACATCCTCGACGTCGCCTCGGGACGCGAGATGACGAACAACGAGCGTCACGGGTACCGAGAGATCGCCATCTGGAAGGAAGGAGTCACTCTCTGAGCCCGGCGGCCCGTCGCCGTCGCTGATGATTGTGCCCGGCTCGGCGTCGTGGTAGCCTGCGAGCGACACCGGCCCCCAGACCTAATCTTCCCCCGCTCCGCCTCGCCAGAAGGAGCTGGAGGGCGACCGTTTTCCATTGACCCGGCATGCAACCGACACTATCCCGCAGGCTGATTCTGGATCCCGAGTTCCGGGCACGAACCGACGTGGTTCTGCCTGACCCCGCGCATTTGGATCTCCCCGAACGGGCGATCCAGTTCGGCACCGGCGCGTTCCTGCGCGGCTTCGTCGACTACTTTCTGGACCAGGCGAATCGTCAGGGTCGCTTCAACGGCCGGGTGGTGATGGTGGGATCCACCGGGAGCGGTCGCGACCGGACGATCAACGAGCAGGACGGCCTGTACACCCTGTCGATCCAGGGGCTGAAGGAAAGAGAGAGGTTCGAGGAGAACCGGGTGATCGGTTCCGTGAGCCGGGCGATCTCGTCGCAGGGCGCCTGGGGCGAGGTGCTGGCCTGCGCGCGCAACCCCGACCTGCGCCTCGTCTTCTCCAATACCACGGAGGTCGGAATCACCCTCGACCAGGGGGACGATCCGTCGCTCGAGCCACCGCGCTCGTTCCCTGGCAAGCTGGCGCGCTTCCTCCTCGAGCGGGGCAGGGCATTCGACTACGCGGAGGAAGCCGGGGTGGTGGTGATTCCCTGCGAGCTGATCGAGGACAACGGCGATCGGCTGCGCCAGATCGTGCTCGATCTCGCCGCGCGCTGGGGCGTGGAGGAGGCCTTCGGGCGCTGGATCGAGAGCTCGGTGCCCTTCTGCAACACCCTCGTGGACCGCATCGTCCCGGGTAAGCCCACGGAGGAGCGCGCCCGAGAGCTGCGCGAACGCCTCGGCTACCAGGACGAGATGCTCACCGCCTGCGAGGTCTACCGGCTCTTCGCCATACAGGGAGACTCTGCGCTGGAGCAGAGGCTCGAGTTCGCTCAGGCCGACCCGGGGGTGATCGTCACGTCCGACGTCACCCCGTATCGGGAGCGCAAGGTGCGCTTGCTGAACGGCACGCACACGGCAATGGTTCCCGCCGCCCTGCTGTGCGGGCACGAGAGCGTTCGGGCGGCGGTGGAGGACGATCTGGTCGGCGCCTTCGTCCGGAAGCTGATGTTCGACGAGATCGTTCCCACGCTCGAGGCGGAGGGTGCCGAGCAGTTTGCGCGCGACGTCATCGACCGGTTCTCCAACCCGTTCATCCGCCACGCGCTGCTCGACATCACGCTGCAGGGAACGATGAAGATGCGGGTGCGCAACGTTCCCACCATCCGCCGATATGCGCAGCGCTTCGGCCGGGCTCCGAGCGCCTTTTCCTTCGGGCTCGCCGCCTTCCTCGTCTTCATGCGGGGAGAGCTGCAGGCATCCGCCCGAGAGCGCGGCCTCCGCGTACCTCCGGACGATCAGTCGGATCGGCTGCGTGAGCACTGGGAGGCGCTCCCCGACCGGACCGACGAGGCGCTACGCGAGCTGGCCGCTACCACTCTCTCCGATCAAGTGCTCTGGGAGGACGACCTCACCTCCATTCCGGGATTGCTCACGGCGGTCTCGGAGAGCTTGATCCGGATCGAGGGGCAGGGAGCCGAGCCAGCCCTCGCGGCGCTCCTCGAGAAAGACGCCGCGTGATGAACGCGGCCGCCATAGCAAACCTCATACGATCGACTTTATGCAAGATGCGCTCGAACGGCTGAGGCAGTTGCGACTCGCACCGGTGATCGTCATCGACGATCCCGCCGACGCCGAACCGCTCGCTGAAGCCCTGGTGGCCGGTGGCCTCCCCTGCGCGGAAGTGACCTTCCGGACCGCCGCGGCGGCGGAGGCGATCCGCCGTATGACGAAGGCGCAGCCGGAGATGCTGGTGGGGGCGGGCACCGTTCTCACCACCGAGCAGGCCGCCCAGGCGCGGGAGGCAGGAGCGCAGTTCATCGTGAGCCCGGGGTTCAACCCGGTCGTCGTGGATTACTGCCTCGAGCGGGGGATTCCCATCTTCCCGGGGGTCTGCACGCCGACCGAGATCGAGGCGGGGCTGCAGCGTGGCCTCAAGGTCCTCAAGTTCTTCCCTGCGGAGCCGGCGGGAGGGCTGTCGTACCTGAAGGCGATCTCGGCTCCCTATTCGATGGTGGAGTTCATCCCCACGGGTGGGATCAACGCGGAGAAGCTGCCCGCGTACCTTTCCTTCCGCAGCGTGGTGGCCTGCGGAGGGTCCTGGATGGCACCGAGCGACTGGATCCGCGCGGGACAGTTCGACAGGATCCGCGAGGAGACCGCGAAGGCCGTTGAAGCAATCAGACAGACGACCGGGGAAAGAACATGAAGCGTGTGGTGACGTTCGGGGAGATCATGCTGCGGCTGAAATCCCCGGGGCACGAGAGGCTCTTCCAGTCGCCAGTGCTCGAGGCGACCTTCGGTGGGGGCGAGTGCAACGTGGCGGTCTCGCTCGCCAACTTCGGTGTTCCGGCCTCCTTCGTCACCGCGGTGCCGGACAACAACCTGGGAGACGCGGCGATCGCCGAGGCACGGCGCTTCGGGGTGGACACCACCTTCATCCGGCGGCAGGGTGAGCGGCTGGGGATCTACTTCCTCGAGACCGGCTCGAACCAGCGACCCTCCAAGGTGACGTACGACCGGGCGCACTCCTCCATCGCCACCGCCCGCCCGGGGGACTTCGACTGGGACGCAATCCTGGCTGACGCGGGGTGGTTCCACATCACCGGCATCACGCCCGCGCTGAGCCAGAGCGCGGCGGACCTGGCGCTCGAGGCGGTGCAGCAGGCCCGGGCCAAAGGGATCCCCGTGTCGTGCGATTACAACTATCGCAAGAACCTCTGGAAGTACGGCAAGTCGGCTCCCGAGGTCATGCGGGAGCTGGTCAAGCACGTGACCGTGGGGATCGCGAACGAGGAGGACTGCCAGAAGTCGCTCGGCATCGAGGTCGACGTGGATGTCCAGTCGGGCGAGCTGGAGACGGAGAAGTACCGGCAGATGGCCGAGCGCGTGATGCGCGAGTTTCCCAATCTCGAGAAGCAGGCGATCACCCTGCGCGAGAGCCGCAGCGCCGATCGCAACGGCTGGGGGGCTTGCCTGCACAATGGCACCGACTTCCTGGTCAGCCGCAAGTACGAGATCACCGATATCGTGGACCGAGTGGGCGGCGGCGATTCGTTCGCCGCCGGGCTGATCTACGGTCTGCTGAGCTACGATGACGACCAGCAAGCGCTCGAGTTCGCGACCGCAGCCTCGTGTCTGAAGCACACGATTCCCGGTGACTTCAACCGTGTCAGCGTGGCCGAGGTGCAGGCCCTGATGAAAGGCGATGCCAGCGGCCGCGTCCAGCGATAGACGACATTCCGCGCAGCGGGCGACCTCCGCGATCGCCCGCTGCGATTCCCGTACGCCCCCCTTCCACGCGGCAAAGGAGTTTGAATGGATTCGAAAGAGAGAAACCCGGGCACGGAGTCGGTCGAGCTCGATGCGGCCAATGCCGGGAGCGCCGGGGCATCCGCAATCGCGCAAGCCGCCGAAGGCGTTCCGGGAGCGATCAAGGGGAAGCGCACCGGTTATCGGTGGGTAATCTGCGGTATGATCTTCCTGGCGACGACGATCAACTACATCGATCGCCAGGTGATCAGCATCCTGGCTCCCTACCTCACCGACCTGTTCAACTGGTCGGAGGTGGATTACGCCACGATCGTACAGGCGTTCAGCATCTCATACGGCTTCGGCTACCTGTTGATGGGTCGCCTGAGCGATATCATCGGCGTGAAGCGGGGCTACTCTCTCTTCATCGGCGGGTGGAGCCTCGCCGCGATGGCGCACGCGGTGGCGCGCACGGTGCCGGGCTTCGCCTTTGCGCGCGGCCTGCTCGGCATCAGTGAGGGCGGAAACTTCCCGGTCGCCATCAAGGCGGTCGCCGAGTGGTTCCCCAAGAACGAGCGGGCGTTCGCGACCGGGATCTTCAATGCGGGCACGAACGTCGGGGCGATGCTGGCGCCCGTGCTGGTCCCGATGATCACCCTCACGCTCGGATGGCAGTGGGCCTTCATCCTGACCGGCCTGCTCGGCTTCGTCTGGATCATCGCCTGGTGGGCGATCTACCGCTCTCCGGAGGATCACCCGAGGGTGTCAGCCGCGGAGCTGGCGTACATCCGGAGCGATCCGCCCGAGCCCACGCATAAGGTGGGCTGGGGGAAGCTGCTCACCTACAAGCAGACCTGGGCGTTCGTGGGGGCGAAGTTCTTCACCGACCCGATCTGGTGGTTCTATCTGTTCTGGATGCCGAAATTCCTCGATACGAACTTCGGCCTCTCCCTGAGCGAGTTGGTCTGGCCGCTGCTGACGATCTACGTCGTGGCCGACGTCGGGTCAGTGGCGGGTGGATACGTTTCCGGCGCGCTCATGAACCGCGGTTGGTCGGTGAACATGGGGCGTAAGATCGCGATGCTGATTCCCGCCCTGTTGATCGTCTTCACCGTCTTCGCCCCGCTGGCAACCACCATGTGGATGGCGGTCGCGTTCGTGAGCATGGCGGCCGCCTCGCACCAGTGGTGGTCGGCCAACCTGTTCACGACCGCCAGCGACATGTTCCCGCGGTGGGCCACCGCTTCGGTGGTGGGGCTCGGCGGGTTCGCCGGATCGATGGGAGGGTTCCTCTTCCAGTGGCTCACCGGGCAGATCCTGGAGGCCACGGACAGCAACTACACCGTCATCTTCATCATCTGCGGCCTGGCCTACGTCACTGCGCTGGGGATCTTCCACATCATCGTGCCGAACCTGGAGCCGGCGAAGATCGAGAAGCCGGCCTGAGCACCGGCCTGAGCACCTGGCGTGGAGGAGACTCCGCATCCTGGGTCATAATCCTCTGGCCTACGACAGAACCCCCGGGGTTGGGGCCCCGGGGGTTCGTTGTAGCTCCCTGCCAGCGGATTACCCCCGGCCGTTGCATCAGCAATCGGCGTCAGCCCCCGGCCGACGTATCGACCCCCCGCTATCGCACCGACTCCCAGCCGTCGCTTCAGCTCCCAGCCATGACTCCAGCTCGCGGCCAACCCATCAACCAGCTGCCGACGCAGCCGCCTGCAATCGCTCGAATGCGACCTGCGCCGCGGCGGGTGCCGCGTGGCTGTGCCGGGAGAGCTCCACCGAAGCGACTCCCTGGTAATTCACTTCGCGCAACGCTTCCAGGATCGCCCGAAAATCCAGCTCGCCCTCGCCGATCTGGAGATGGTCGTGGATCCGCCCGCGCATATCGTCGAGGTGCACGTTGCGCAGGTCGTCAGCGTAGCGGCGGATCGCCTCCCCGGGGCCGTAGTCCTCGGTGCAGCGCACGTGACCGACGTCCAGTGTGAGGCCCAGGGCGGGATGGGAGACGGCGTCGCGCAGCCGCTCCCAACCCTCCATCGACTCGACGAACATACCCGGCTCCGGCTCGAACGCGACACCCACCCCCAGGGTTGCAGCACGCTCACAGAGCTCGTGAACCGCGGGAACGAGCCGCCCCCAGCCCTCCTCCTCGGTTACTCCCGCCGGTAACCCGCCGGACCAGATCGAGAGCTGAGGCGCGCCGATCTCCGCTGCGATCTCCAGGCAGCGGCCCAGCATCTCGAACCGCTGACGGCGCTCGCCGGGATCCGCCTCCAGCAGCGTAGGCCGGTGCTTGCGGCGAGGGTCCAGAACGAACCTGGCCCCGGCCTCGACGACGGGGGCCAGGTTCAGTTCCTCCAGGCGCCGCCGCAGGCGGCGCATATCGGCAGTGGTGGACGAGAAGGGCGGGAGGTGGTGGACATCGGGAGTGAGCGCGACCGCCTGGTAGCCGATCGCGGCCAGGATCTCCAGCGCATCGTCCAGCCGGTGATGAGCGAACCCGTTGGTGTTGTAGCCGAGACGCATGCTCAGGAGCCGCCCCCGGCGGCCCGCAGCGTTCCTCGCCTACCCCCGGTATCCTTCGCCGCCCACTCGAGAAGCGCATCGTACTGCCGGTGCAGATTCATCTCTTCGGTTCCCTCGGGTGTCTTGAAGAAGGCCGCGAGCGCCGCAATCTGACCCGCTTCTCCCCGGTGCTTGGCCACCGTAATCAGCCTGGCGAGGTCCAGCACCAGAGGCGCCGCCAGGACTGCGTCGGTGCCTTCCCAGGTGAACTGCATCCGCATCCGGTGACCGCCCCAGCCGCGGAACTGGATGAAGTCCCAGGCAACCTTGTGGTCGGCCAGGGGAGGGAAGTAGTCGATCCGTACGTCACCAGCCGGACTGTAACCGAGGCACCGCTCCAGGACTCCCTGCTTGGACGCCACCTTGCTCGCCGCGTTCTCGGCGTAGGAGAGGACCTGACCGTCGGTGTTTCCGAGGATGTTCGTGCCGTACCAGCCCTCCACCTTCAGGCCGCGGATGGCGAACATGGGAGCCAGGGTGGTCTTCACCAGTGTCTCGCCGGTCTTGCCATCGCGCCCGGCCACGGGGAGGCCGCGAGTCTGGGCCATCTCCACCAGGGCGGGCAGGCTGGCACCGGTGGAAGGAGTGAAGTTGACGTACGGCATCCCCAGCGAGAGCGCCGCGTAGGCATAGAGGGTGGAGGCCGGGATGCGCGGGTCGTCCTCCTCGATCCCGCGCTCGAAGCGGGCCAGCGACCATTCGAAGAGGGAGGGATCGCAGAGCGGCTCTGTGGAGGCGACGTTCACCACCACGGTCTGCTCGCCGTCGGCGAAGCGCTCGAGATCGGCGGTCACCCGTGCGATGGCATCGCGCGCTGATTCCTGGAACAGCTCGAGCGATTCGGCGCCACCGAGAGCTTCCACGGCAGCACCGGCGCGACGCAGGATTCCCACGGTGAGGGGCGCCTGCCGCAGGACGGGAAGCACCCCCTCCAGTACCGAGGGCGCAAAGACCGCGCGCGTGGAAGCGCTATCGGCGGCCGCCTCCGCCACCGTCCCCGCCCGGATGTCGCAGCCGCCGAAGGCGATCTCCTCGACCGGCGGCAACCCGGGAAGCGTATCGAAGGGGGGCCGCGTAGTGATCACTCCCTCGAGCGGCAGGAGTTCCTTCTGCGCAGCAACGGTACCGACGGCCGTGGCGGTCGCGATGGTGCCACGGGCGCCGATCATCCAGATCTTCAAAGTCTGTCTCCAATCGAAAAGGTAGGCCCGCGCCTGCCCGTTCCCGCTCCGATCAGCTGATGGGGATCAGCTTCCGCCCCCAGCGAACGAGCGCGAGTAGCGGCGGGAAGATGAGCGCGCTTCGGCCAGGAGAACGCGGCGCGGCCAGCGCGGCGTCCAGCGCGGGAATGGCGCGGATCATGGACCCGACTGCAGGGCCGACGGCGGCCGGGCCTGGCTCGGCGACGGCGCGGCGCACGGCCCCTCCCGCCAGTGCCGCAGCGGCGATCGTCCAGGGAAGCGCACGGCGCCCGCCGCGCACGGCCGCAGCTGCCAGCGCGGCGCCACCGACTACGACACCCGGGAGCGGCGTCCTGTTCCCGGTTTCCTCCGTTTCACCGCGCGCGAGTACGGTCAGGCCCGCCACGTAGCCTCCCAGGATCGCCGCAGCTCCGAGCCCTCTTCGCAGGCCGCCGCCCCGCGCGGCCGCTTCCGCGCCGGTGAGCAGGGAAAGGGCGCGACACGCCCCCATCGCCGCTGGCCCAAGCGTCGTCCGTTTGAGCGCGAAGTTGTAGGCGAGCACGGACGCCGCCAGCGCGGGTCCGGTGCGGCGCGCGCCGGCGCTGCGAGCGAGCATCAATCCCAGCCCCAGCAGCCCGGCGCCGAGCGCGGCCGCCTGACCTACCCCGACGGCACCGGAAGGGATGGGCCGCTCGGGACGCTCGCGCGCATCCTCCTCCCGATCGGCAACGTCGTTCAACGCCATGCCGGCCAGATAGGTGGAGGCGGAGGCCAGCACCACCCCCGCCGCACGGCCCACGCTCAGCCGACCGCTGGCGACCAACATGCCCGTGAGCGGATCGCCCACCGCGGAAAAGACCGCCGGAGCCCGCACCAGTCGCAGGTACGGGAGAAGGCGCTCAGAGATCTTCATCGTCGTGGTCAGGGAGAATCGGTGAAGACGTGGCGCAGGATGATTTCCCGCACCGTGGTCGCCTCCACCGGTCCATCTGGAAGCAGCTCGGGTGCGTTCGACATGATCAGGGGACCGACCTGTGGATCGTCGACCGGTCGTCCGTGCGAGCCCTTCACCAGGGAGGCATCGAGCGGCACCACCTCCAGCAGGTAGCGGAAGCCGAGCGCCTTCTTCGCCAGCGTCAGCCCTACTTTCAGCGGCAGGGCGCGGATCTCGGGATCGGTGAACAACTCGACCGGGTCGTAACCAGGCTTCCTGTGGATGTCTACGGTGCGCGCATAGTCAGGCGCGCGATCGTCATCGAGCCAGAAGTAGTAGCTGAACCACCGATCGGGACGGGAGATGGCCACCAGCTCTCCCGAGCGCGGGTGATCGAGCCCTCGCTCGGCTTTCCCGGCGTCGTCGAGGACTACCTCGATCCCCTCCTGCGCTTCGAGCAGGGCCTTGACCTCAGCGACGCGCTCCGGCCGCCGCACGTACACGTGCGCGATCTGGTGATCCGCCACCGCAAAGGCCTCGGACGCACCCGCGTCCAGCTTTTCGCTGCCCAGCTCCTCCCGCACACGGATCAGCCCGGCGCGGCGGAGCACCCGGTTGATGTGCACGGCGCCGCGCACCGGGGTGATTCCGTACTCGGATAGGACCACCACGTGGGCCCCGTCCCGCTCGAAATGCTCGATCAGTTCACCGCAGACGCCATCGATCTGGCGGAGATCGCGCACGATGGCCGGGTCTTCCGGGCCTATCCGCTGCAGGTTGTAGTCGAGGTGCGGGAGATAGACGAGGGTGAGGGTCGGCCGCCTGGTGTCGTATACGTACCGGCTGGCATCCGCCACCCACTGGGTCGAGCGGATGTCGGCGTTGGGCCCCCAGAAGTGAAAGAGGGGGAAGATCCCGAACTTCTCGGTCAGCTCCGCCCGCAGCTCGGGTGGCTCTGTGTAGACGTCCGGTAGCTTGCGACCGTCGGCGGGGTACATCGGGCGGGGCGTCGCGGAGAACTCGACGTCCGCGTACATGTTGTACCACCAGAACATCTGGGCGCAGGTGAAGTGTGGATCCCTGCGCCGCGCCTCGTGCCACAGCTTCTCGCCCTGCACCAGGTGGTTGCTCTGGCGCCACAGCCAGACTTCCGCCAGGTCGCGGAAATACCACCCGTTGGCGACCACTCCGTGATCCCGCGGGAGCGCGCCGGTAGTGAAGGTCGCGTGCGCTGTCGTGGTGACTGCCGGAAGTACTTCGCGGAGGGCGCGAACCGCCCCCCGCGATGCGAAAGCCTGCAGATTGGGTGTGTGTTCTCCGAGCAGTGCCGGCGTCAGCCCAACAACGTCGAGGACGACCGTCCTGCGCATCACGCGTTCGCCACCACCGCCTCCTGACCGCGGGCGGGGAGCCGGAACTTCGGCGACTGCCCCAGGAAGGCCGCCGGGTTGCTGTAGATCACCTGCCGGATCAGCTCCTCCGAGTGTCCCCGCCGGCGCATCGCCAGAGCGAACTGAGGCACGGCAACCGGCACGCTGGGTCCCCAGTCGCAGGCCGAGGCGACGCAGATGCGCTCGGGGCCGTGCTCCTCGATGATGTCGATCGCGCGCTCGGGGGAAACCTTCGTCTGCGGATAGAGTGTGAGCCCGGTCCAGAAGCCATTGTCGAGGATCATCTCAACGGTGTGCTCCTCGGCGTGATCCACCATGACCCGGCTGGGGTCGAGGTCGGGGAACTCGAGCAGCACGTCGATGGTGGCGCGCGTCCCCTTGTACTTGTCCTCGAGGTGCGGGGTGTGGATGTGGATCATCTGGTGTTGCTCGAGGGCGAACGCGACGTGATCGCGGAACGTCTCGATCTCATTGCGCGTCACCCGATTCATCCCGATCTCGCCGATGCCGAGCACGTTGGGTCGGTCGAGGTACTTGGGGATGCGCCGCAATACCTCCCGCGCGAGCTCCCGGTCCTCTCCCTCCTTCGGGTTCAGGCAGAGCCAGGTGTAGTGCTGGATGCCGTACTGGGCGGCGCGGGCGGGCTCGAAGGTGGTGAGCTGCCGGAAGTAGTCCTCGAAGCCGTCTGCCGAGGAGCGATCCCAGCCTGCCCAGAAAGCCGGTTCAGTCACGGCCACGCAACCCGTCAGCGCCATCTGCTGATAGTCGTCGGTGGTCCGCGAGACCATGTGGGCGTGCAGGTCGATGTATTCCATCAGGGTTGCTCCTTCCAGCGGTCGTACGCCCCTTTGGCCCCTTTCTGATCGAGCGCGGCGCGGGGCTCGGTGGTGGGGTCGCTGAAGATCATCTGTATCCGCTTTACCCGCCCGGGTTCATCGGAGCACAGGACCTCGAGCGCTTCCCGGAAGGCCCGCATGCGAAAGTCAGTGCGGACCGCGGGGTCGCCGCTGCGATCGAGCCGATCGAGGTAGGCGGCCACGTCGAGCAACCGGGTCCGGTTTTCGATGAAGTACTCGTCGATCAGCCCGGTTCCTGACCTGGGCGATGGGATGGCGGACACGAACCCTCCTGGTGCATGAGGTGGGAGCCCGGGCGTCCGGTCACCCGGTGAGTTTTCCCTGGCTGAGCATAGCTTTTCGAGGGGCCGGAAGCAACCGCGCGCCGCCGGTGAAACACCGACGGCGCGCCCCTCGGACGGTGGCGTGGAATCAGGCCTGCGCGTCGCGTGCGAAAGCGGCGTCGAATGCAACCCCCGAGGCGGGGAAGTCCACTGAGCGCACGAAGCCGCACGCCTCCTCCGCGCCGTGCTCGCGGTCCATCCCGATGTCCTCCCACTCGATCGAGAGCGGACCATCGTACCCTGCGCGGTTGAGCGCCCGGATCACCTCCTCGAAATCGATGCTTCCGCGCCCCAGCGAGCGGAAATCCCAGTACCGGTCGCGGTGCCCGAACGGGAGGTGACCACCGAAGACGCCCGAGGGCTTCGGGTGCTCCGACCACCAGACGTCCTTCATATGGACGTGGTAGATGCGGTCGGCGAAGCGAGTAATGAAGGCGGCGTAGTCCACCCCCTGGTAACCGAGGTGGCTGGGATCGTAGTTGAAGCCGAAGGCCTCACGCCGACCCACTGCCTCGAGCGCCCTCTCCGCGGATGAGATGTCGAAGGCGATTTCGGTCGGGTGCACCTCGAGCGCGAAGCGCACACCCACCTCGTCGAAGACATCCAGGATCGGGTTCCAGCGATCGGCGAAATCCTGATACCCGGCATCGATCATGGAGTCCGGCACCGGCGGGAAGCTGTAGAGCAGGTGCCAGATCGACGAGCCGGTGAAGCCGGGCACCACCTTCACGCCGAGCTTGGCCGCGGCGCGGGCGGTGTTCTTCATCTCCTCCGCCGCCCGCTGGCGCACCCCCTCCGGATCGCCGTCGCCCCACACCCGCTCCGGCAGGATGGCCTTGTGCCGCTCGTCGATCCGGTCGCACACCGCCTGCCCGACCAGGTGATTGCTGATCGCATACACCTCCAGGTCGTAGCGGGCGAGCAGGTCACGGCGCCCCTGGCAGTAGTCGTCCTCCGAGAGCGCCCGCTCCACGTCGAAGTGGTCGCCCCAGCACGCCAGCTCGAGCCCATCGAATCCCCACGAGGAGGCCTTCTGTGCAAGCTCCTCCAAGGGAAGATCGGCCCACTGTCCGGTGAAAAGTGTGACTGGTCGGGACATAACGCAGATTGGTTTGAGTTTGCAAAGTGAAAGCGGAAATTACGAATTACGAATTATGAATTACGAATTGGAAGTCAGAAAGTCTGCCGCGAAAACGGAAAACCGCGAAGCAGTAATTCGTAATTCGTAATTAAAGCTTTATGTCCACCCAGGTGCGCGATTCATTGCTCTTGAGCACCGCCTCCACCACCTTCACCTCGACGTGGCCGTCCTCGAAGGTCGGGAAGCCGAGCGGGTCGGGGCGGTTGCCGACACCGGCGCGGATTGCCTTATAGAAGTTCAGGAACAGGTTGCGCGGGCCGTCGGGGTAGCCCTCCGGGTGGCCGCCGGGATAGTGGGCGTAAGTGCGCGCGTTGGCGTCGAGCAGCGACGGGTCCTTGATGAGGACCTCGTTGGGTTGGTCGCGGTAGCCGATCCAGAGCTGGTTGGGCTCCTCCTGATTCCAGGCGATCGCCCGCTTGCTGCCGTCGATCTCGAACCACTGCCGGTTCTTCCGCCCGGCGCTCACCTGCGAGACCGTCAACGAGCCGCGCAACCCGCCGGAGAACTCCAGCAGCAGGAAGCCTCCGTCCTCAGTGTCGATGGCGACCTCGTCGTACTCCTGCGGGGCGCCCAGCTCCTTCCCCTTGTAGGTCTCCACCTCCTGGCGCGGCTTCTTGCGGGTCTCATGCACGCGGAAGAGCTGCGCGAAGACACGCTCGATCTTACGGCCGGTGACGAACTGCATCAGGTCGCACCAGTGGGAGCCGATGTCCGCAATGGCGCGGGAAGCGCCGCTGATCTTCGACTCCAGCCGCCAGTTGTAATCGGTGTCGTGCAGCAGCCAGTCCTGCAGGTAGTGCCCCTGCACGAGGTGCAGGTCGCCGAGCTCGCCTCGCTCCACCATCCCCCGCGCGTGCTGGATGATGGGGTAACCGCGGTAATTGAAGTTGATCGCGGTGAGGACCCCCTTCTCCCGCGCCAAGCGCACGAGGTCCGCCGATTCCTCCGAAGTCAGCGTCAGCGGCTTCTCCGAGAGGACGTGCTTGCCGGCCGCGATCAACTCCCGGTTCACCTCGTAGTGGAGGTTGTTCGGCGTGCAGTTGTGCACCGCGGTGATATCCGGGTGCCGCAGGATGTCACGCCAGTCGTCGTAGACGTGGGGGATGGCGAAGTTGGCGGCCAGCTCCTCCGCGCGCGGGCGATCGATCGAGGAGATCGCCACCACGTTCACCCCCGGCACACGCCGGAGCCCGTCCACGTGGGCCGCTCCCATGAAGCCGGACCCGATGACCGCAACATTAATCGGTTCCATTGAGTCGAACCTTAGAGATTAGTGTGAAATTCTGAATTTTGAAGTATGAATTTTGAATTAAGGCCGAGATATGCGCCCCGCAATCAATTCAAAATCAAAAATTCAAAGTTCAAAATCATGAACGCTATTTTCACCCGCCCGGGGGCGTATATCTCGCCTCTACCCAGCCTCCCTCACGTCCGCTGCGGATGGCGGTCTCGATGAAGTGCACGCCGCGCGCGCCCTCCTGCACGGTGGGGAAGTCGGTGTCGAACTCACCCGGCTGCTCTCCCGCGATACGGGCGGCGATGGTGCGGGCGGCGTTGCGGTAGATGTTCGCGAAGGCTTCGATGAAGGCTTCGTGATGCCCGAAGGGGATGCGCGAGTTGTGGCGAACGATGGGGTCGAGGTAGTCGTTGCCGCGCTTGTAGACTCGTTCGGGCTGGTCGACGTACATCACGCGGAGGTAGTTGGGATTCTCCTGCCGCCAGTCGAGGCCCGCTTCGGTGCCGTAGATCCGCACGCGCAGCCCGTTCTCCTCACCGACGGAAATCTGCGAGGAGTAGATGATGCCGCGGGCGCCCCCCTGGTAATGAACCAGGAGGTTGGCGTCGTCCTCCAGCTCGTATCCGGAGCCGAAGGTGGTGGTGTCGGCGCAGACCGCCTCCAGCTCCAGACCGGTGATGTAGCGCGCCAGGTGCCACGCGTGCAGCCCGATGTCACCGACGGCCGAGGAAATCCCGGCGATCTTGGGGTCGAGACGCCACATGTTGATGCCGGCCGCCTTCGCCAGCCATCCCTGAGGGTACTCCGCCACGATCTTGCGAATCGTCCCGAGCTTCCCCTGGCGCACCAGCTCGCGCGCCTGCTTGACCATGGGAAAGCCGGTGTAGTTGTGGGTGAGGACGAAGACAGCCTGCTTCTGCTCCACCAGCCGGCAGAGCTCCTCGGCGTCCTCCAGGGTGGTCGTCATCGGCTTGTCGCAGACGACGTGGAAGCCCGCCTCGAGAAAGGCGCGAGCAATCTGGAAATGGGAGACATTGGGTGTTACAATGGAGACGAAGTCGATTCGCTCGCCCTCCGGGAGTCGACTCTCCCTCTCCACCATCTGCTCCCAGGAGTCGTACACGCGGGACGGATCCAGGAAGAGCTCCCGCCCTTGCTGACGTGATTTCTCGGCCGACGACGAGAAGGCGCCCGCCACGAGCTCGATCTCTCCGTCCAGGGCGGCCGCCTTACGATGTACCCCGCCGATGAAGGCGCCAGGACCTCCTCCTACCATCCCGTAGCGAATCTTTCGATCCAGAGGCATTGTCGCGTGTGGTCTGTGGTGGGGTTGCGGAGTGGTGTCGTGTCGCGGGGCAAGGTACGTGGCCTCGAGTGTGGTTTCAAGGCATCCCCCAAACGGCCTCCGCGCGGTTTTTGTAACCATCTGTAGGCGCAGTGGCTTGGGACTCGTAATTGCAGCGTTTCTCGAGCAGCCCGACGAAGCGACGGTACGGGGCCGCTTCAAATCATCTGCAGAATTCCTGGCGCCTCCTCCCGTACTGTGACGAGACGAGCCAGGAACCCCGATCTCCTCGGGGCACGCCGGGTCACCTGCCAGGGGAGGGGAGCATGCATCATCGCGATCGGTCCCGCCTCGCGCGGAAGGTCACACTGGCGCTCCTGGCCGTCGGATCGACGGCTTGCGCCGGTAACGGGTTCCGGCCACCCACGGAATCCGATCCCGACGAGCAGGTGCGTGTCGGTTACGACACGCAGGATCGGGAGGATGTGACCGGTTCGGTGGGGTCGGTCACGGCGGAAGACATCGCGGGGCAGAAGGTCACCCGCGTGGAGGAGATGATCGAGGGTCGCTTCGCCGGCGTCCAGGTCATCCGCAACCGCAACGGAGAGTTCACGCTCCGCATCCGCGGAGTCTCGACCTTCATGGGCAGCTCCGAGCCGCTCTTCGTGATCGACGGCATGCCGGTCCACACCGCCCCCGGTCGCGCCCTCATCGGCCTCAACCCGGCCGACATTGCCCGCATCGACATCCTCAAGGATGCGGGCGCCACCGCCATCTACGGCAGCCGCGGCGCGAACGGAGTGGTGCTGATCACGACCAAGCGGGCGAGGTAAAGGCTGGAATTACGAATTACGAATTACTGGCGGCTGCCGCTCACGAGATTTCGAGGCCACTCGCGGAGTTGCAGCGCCACCCAGACGTTGGCTGCGACATCCAGGAACCGGTGCCCCCCGTAATTCGTAATTCGTAATTCGGCCGGAGGCCGCGTCAGTCCCCGAAGCATATCCCCAGCCGCCGCGCCGTCAGCACGAGCTCGCCGTCCATGGGGACGCGCTTGATGTCCTGGATGGCGTCGCCGAGCGGGACGGCGCGGATGCTGTTCCCCTGCAGCGCGACCATGCAGCCGTAGTTGCCGCGCTCCACACAGCGGACGGCGGCGGCGCCGAAGCGGAGCGCCAGGTTGCGGTCATAGGGGATCGGCGAACCACCCCGCTGGATGTGCCCCAGCACCAGCGTCCGCGTCTCCTTCCCGCTCCTCTCCTCGATCTCGCTGGCCAGCCGCTCGGCGATGCCACCGTAGCGCTTGGTGTCGCCCACGAAGCTCGGCTCGCCCCCCACCGGCCGCGCCCCCTCCGCCACCACCACGATGCTGAAGCGCCGACCACTCCGCTCCCGCTCCCGGATCTTATCTACGATCGCGTCGACGGAGTAAGGGATCTCGGGGATCAGAATCACGTCCGCTCCACCCGCCAGACCCGACTCCATGGCAATCCACCCGGTGTGCCGCCCCATCACCTGCACGACCATCACCCGCTGGTGCGCCTCGGCGGTCGAGTGGAGGCGCCCGATGGCGTCGGTCGCCACCTCCACCGCGGTCTGGAAGCCAAACGTCACGTCGGTGGCGGCGAGGTCGTTGTCGATCGTCTTCGGCACGCCCACCACGCGCAATCCCCGCTGAAACAGGATGTGCGCGATCCGCAGCGATCCGTCACCGCCGATGGCGATGAGCGCATCGATCTGCGCCTCGCGGAAACGGTCGATGATCTCCTGCGAACGGTCGCCGCTCCCCCAGGTGCCATCGGGAGTGCGAACCTCGAGACCGAAGGGGTTGCCTCGCGTGGTGGTTCCCAGGATGGTGCCGCCCAGGTGGGTGATGCCGCTGATGATGTCCGCGGTGAGCGGCACCAGCCCGGGCTCGCCGTCGATCTCCGGGACCAGCAGCCCCATGTATCCCCGCCGGATGCCAACGACCTCCCAGCCATTCTGGAGCGCCGTGAGTGTCGCGGCACGGATCACCGCGTTCAATCCCGGTGCGTCGCCTCCGCCGGTATTGATGGCGATCCGCCGGATCTGGTTGTAGCTGTTCATCAAATCAGGTGGTGCGAATCTCCTGCTACGCCGTTCGGCGGCCGCACAAGCCCTCGTGCCGCCGCCTGGTCGAAGCCGGGGATTCTGGCAAGCGTCCCGCCTCCGCACAAGTAAGCCCGGGGGAGCGGCAACCTTCGCGCCCACCGGCACCGCCCGTAGGCATCGGCCGTGCAGGTCCTCTCGCCACCGTAGCAATACCCCTCTATGTTGTGCGACCTCAGGCCGGCTTCATCCTTCCGGCCTTTTCAGCCACACGGGCAAGCATGGCGAAGGAAGCGAACGGCACCGAACAGCAAGCACCCCAGCTCGAGCTGGACCCGCGGCTGCAGGAAGCCTCGCGCCTCACCGACGAGGAGCGGTGGAGCGAGGCCTTCGAGCTACTGCAGGGAATGGAGTCCGAGTATCCGGACGATCCCATGCTCATGGCCATGCTGGGCACCGTCGCCGGTGAGATGGAGGCACGTGGGCTCGCGTACGACTACTTCCGCAAGGGCCTCGCCGCGCAGCCCACGGACCCGGACATCCTGGTGCTCCTGGGCGCCGGGCTCGCCCGGTTCGACGACCCGGAGGCGGAGGGCGTCCTTCGGTTGGCGGCGCTGACCGCGCCGCACTTCGCCGCCGCACGCTACCAGTACGGCTCGTACCTCGCACGCGAGGGGATGGTGGAGCTGGCCGTGAGCGAGCTGGTGGCAGCGCGCGACCTCGATCCCGAGGACGCCGCGATCCACCGGGAGCTGGGGCTGGCGTACTGGCTGGCCGGGGACACCCAGTCCGCCGCGGCAAGCCTCGAGCAGGCCGCCGAGCTCGCCGCCGAAGACGTGGAAGCCCGCCTCCTCGCCGGTTTCATGCGCATGCTGTCGGGCGAGGAGGAGGAGGGAGCCGAGGTGGTGGTGCGGACGGCGCCCGAGCTCGAGGAGGAGGGGGAGGTGCAGATCGTCGCGGCGCTCGCAGCGGGGGCCGAAGGATGGATCGACGAGGCGTGGACCGCCCTGGCCCGCGCCGGGGCCGCCGCCATCCCCGCCGACGAGGCGCTGGTCGTGGAGGTGGAAGAGGCGTTGGACGCGGGGGCGGAAGCGGCGCGCCGCCTGCTCCTGGAAGAAGTGCTACCGCGGGTCTTCCACGAGCGGATCCTCACCCGGCCGTGAGCCGATGAGGGCAGCCCGCATCCTCGGGTGGACGATCTTCGTGGCCGCGCTGGGTTGGGGTGGATCGGTTTTCGCTATCTATCTGTTCGGCCATCGTGACCAGGCGCGTCCCGCCGATGCCATCGTCGTGCTCGGAGCTGCCCAGTATCAGGGACGACCGTCGCCAGTGCTGCGCGCGCGGCTGGATCACGCGATCGCCCTCTATCGGGACTCCATCGCCAGCACGTTGATCCTGACCGGGGGAGTCGGGGTGGGAGACACGATCAGCGAGGCGGAGGTGGGGCGCCGGTATGCGGTAAAGGCGGGTGTTCCCTCGACCAGTATCCTTGTCGAGCGAACCGGGATCAGCACCGAGCAGTCGCTGCGAGCCGTCGCCCGGTTGATGCGCGAGCGCGGCCTGCACTCGGCGGTGCTGGTGAGTGATCCCTTTCACATGCTGCGGCTTCGTCTCGTGGCGTCACGCCTGGGGATCAGGCCGTACAGCTCGCCGACCCGGACCAGCCCGATTCGCGAGGGATCGGAAACGGAGTGGCGATTCCTGCTGCGCGAGAGCCTGATCCTCCCGTTCGTATTGCTCGGAATCGCCTGAGAGCCACCGCAACGAAACTGCCGCTGCATGGATTTCCCGGTAGAACCGTACGAGCTGCCCAACGGCCTGAGGGTCGTGCTGTCGGAGGACCACCGTCAGCCCGTGGTGGCGGTGAACCTCTGGTACAACGTCGGCAGCCGCAACGAGCGGGAAGGGCGCACGGGATTCGCCCACCTGTTCGAGCACATGATGTTCCAGGGCTCGGAGCACGTGCCCGACACCGCCCACATCGCTCACATCGAGCGGGTGGGCGGATCGATGAACGGATCCACCTGGCTCGACCGCACGAACTACTTCGAGACGGTCCCGGCCGATTGGCTGGAGCTCGCCCTGTGGCTGGAGTCCGACCGGATGGGGTTTCTGCTCCCGGCCATGACCCAGGAGAAGCTGGACAACCAGCGCAGCGTCGTGCAGAACGAGCGGCGCTGGCGGGTCGACAACCAGCCCTACGGTGACTGGGACGAGCGGATCCAGGCGTTGGTGTATCCGGAGGATCATCCCTATCACCATTCGGTAATCGGCAGCATGGCCGATCTCGATGCGGCCACGCTCGAGGACGTGCGGGAGTTCTTCCGCACCTACTACGCGCCGAACAACGCCGTGCTCACCATCTGCGGCGACTTCGATCCGGTTCGTGCGCGGGAGCTGGTTGATCGCTACTTCGGTCCGATCCCCCGCGGTCCCGAGGTTCCGCCAATTCCCGGGCGTACCGCGATCCCGATCCCCCGACCCGAGCCGGTCCGCGTCACGGTGGAGAGCCAGATCGCCTTGCCGCGCGTGTACCTGGCCTTTCGAACGCCTGCCTACGGGCACGAAGACTTCTATCCCGGCGACGTCCTTGCTCACCTCCTGGCCACCGGCAAGTCCTCGCGGCTCTACCGCTCGCTGGTGCGGGAGCGGAAGCTGGCGCAGAGCGTGGTGGCCTTCGCCTTTCCGATCGTGACCGGGGCGGCGATGATCGTGATCTGGGCCACTGCCCATGCCGGGGTCGACATCGCGGAGCTGGAGGCGGCACTCTGGACGGAGCTCGAGGCTCTGCATGGCGGGATCCCCGACCACGAACTGGCGCGAGCGCTGACGAGCATCGAGGCCAGGCAGGTGATCGGACTGCAGCAGGTGGGGGAACGGGCCGACCAGATCTCCATGTACACGACGCTCTTTGGCGACCCGTACCGCATCAACACCGAACTCGATCGCTACCGCGCGGTGACCCCCGACGACATCCGGCGCTTCGCACTCGCCTACCTCAGCAGAGGAGGCGCGGTCACGCTCACCTACGTGCCCCGTGCCGGGGGAGGGAACGGCTGATGGGAACCAACGCGACACCCACCCCCGAGCGCGTCGATCGCTCGCAGCCCCCCGGCCCCGGGCCGCGTCGTCCGTTCGCCTTTCCGGTCATCGAGCGGTTCGAGCTGGCGAACGGCCTTCCGGTGCTCACCGCGAGGACCGAAGGTCTCCCGGTGGCGACCCTGGCGTTGCTCGTCCCCGCTTCGGGCGTCTTCGAGCCGGAGGATCGTGCCGGCCTCGCTTCGCTTTCCGGGGCTCTCCTCGATTCGGGAACGGATCGGCGGTCAGCGTTCGAGATCGCCGAGACCTTCGAGAGCCTCGGTGCGCATTTTGGCGTCGGCACCGGCTGGGACACCACGGAGGTGGAGCTGACGGCGCTCACCTCCACGCTCTCCCCCGGCACCGAGCTGATGGCCGAGCTGGTGCGAAGCCCCTCCTTTCCGGGCGACGAGGTGGATCGGGTGCGCAAGGAGCATATCGCCTCGATCCTGCAACGGCGGGCGGAGCCGCGCGGTCTGGCCAACGAGGTCGCCGCCCGGTTCTTCTTTGCGCCCGAGAGCCCGTTTTCGCGACCGCTGGGCGGCACCACCCACACCCTGCAAGGGCTCACGCGGCAAGACATCGTCGATTTCCATCGCGGCCACTACACGCCCTTCGGCGCGACTCTCGTGGTCGCCGGAAACCTCGATCCGGAGGACGTTCGTGACCTCGCCGAAGCGACCTTCGGCGACTGGGTCGGCCCCGCCTCGGTGCGTCCAGTGGTCAGCTCGGCGCCCGCGGCGCGCGCGCGTCGAGTGGTGATCGTGGACCGACCCGGGTCGGTACAGTCGGAGCTGCGGGTGGGACACGTCGGGGTTGCGCGCAGCACCCCCGACTACTTCCCGCTGATCGTGATGAACACGATCCTCGGCGGGGCCTTTACCAGCCGGCTCAACCTGAACCTGCGGGAGAAGCAGGGCTTCACCTACGGAGTCTCCTCCGGGTTCGCCATGCGTCGCAACCCCGGACCATTCGTGATCTCCACCGCCGTGCAAAGCGAGGTGACCGCTGCGGCGCTGACCGAGATCTTCCGAGAGGTAGAGGCGATCCGCGATGCTCCGGTGTCCGCCAGCGAGCTGCAGGACGCTCGGAACTACATAGCCGGAGTATTCCCGCTTCGGTTGGAGACTACGGAGGGGGTCACGGCCCGACTGGTCGAGCTGGCGCTGCACGGCCTGCCGCTGGACTACTTCGACGCCTACCGCGACCGGGTGCTCGAGGTGCCGGCGGACGAGGTGCTGCGGGTGGCCCGACAGCACGTGCGGCCGGAGGAGATGTGCGTGGTGATCGTGGGGGACGCGGCGCAGGTCCGTGGGCCCGTCGAAGCACTCGACCTCGGGCCGGTCGAGGTCGTCAACGTGGAGGATCTGCCGTGACGGACCGTACACAGGGCGGGGAAGCCCCGGTGAAGCTGTCCTCTGTCCCGGTTCACAACGGGCGGATCGTCCACCTGAGCATCGACACCGTCCGCTTTCCGGACGGTAAGGTCGGCGAGCTGGAGATGATCCGGCATTCCGGTGCGGCGGCCGTGCTGCCCCTGCTGAGCGAGCGCGACGATCCCGACCCGGAAATCGTGCTGATCCGGCAGTACCGTTATGCCGGCGGCGGGTACATGCTCGAAGTCCCCGCTGGACGGCCCGACCGGCCGGGCGAGGACTGGGAAGTGTGCGCCCGGCGGGAGCTGGAGGAAGAGACCGGATACACGGCCGACCGCTTCACCCGACTGACGGGAATCCACACCACGCCGGGCTTCACTGACGAGTACATCCACCTGTACCTCGCCGAGGGCCTGCGCGAGGGAAACACGGCCCACGACCACGACGAGTACATCGAGGTCGAGCGGATGCCCATTTCGCATGCCCTCGACCTGATTCGGCAGGGAGAGATCACCGACGCCAAGACCGTAGTCACCCTCCTCTTCGCCTGGACTTACCTCCTGTCGGCGAGCAGACCCGCCCGCTGACCCAACGCAATCGGCTTCCCGACCATACGTTAGAGCAGCAGGGTGGTGCCGGAAGGAAAACCGTCACCCCTTCGCATTCGTAGTGACCAGAGCAAAGCGGTGGTCCGAGCGAGCGGACGTGTCCCGCTTTGCTCACACGCCTGTCCTCACTGAAGGACACAGAAGGATACACCCCCAGCTTGGATCCCTGCCTCCGTCGAAGTAAATTCATGCGGAATAGAGGGTTAGGAGGCAGGGAACAGGGGGTGGTACATGGTATGGAATCTGCTCGATCTCGGTCTACGAGCGTCGCTTCGCGGCGCCCGATCCCGGACGGCAATCCCGAATTCACGAAGGCAATATCAGGGGGAAAGATGGCCAGATCATCCGCCGTGGACGGGGCCTTTGGGGTGGATCCTCAACCCCCGCGGGACGCGCTGAGCGAAATGGACGACAGCGGTCTGGTCGCGGCCTTCCTCGAGGGGGAGAAGCGAGCCTTCAATGTCCTCGTCGACCGCTACCAGGGTCGACTGCTGAACTTTGTGTACCGCACCACAGGCGATCGGGAGCGCGCAGAAGATCTCGTGCAGGAGACCTTCATCCGCGTCTATCGCCACCTGCATCGTTTCGACCAGTCCAAGAAGTTTTCGACCTGGATCTACACGATCGCGTCGAACCTGGCCAAGAACGAGCTGCGCAATCGCTCGCGCAACCCGCTGGTGCTCTTCCAGGCGATCAAGAAGAACTGGGACGCGGACCAGAAGCCGCTGGAGTGGGAGGACAACACCTTTCGTCCGGACGACCTCTTCCGTAAGCGCCACCTTCGGCAGATGGTGGAGGCGGCCGTCGAGGAGCTGCCGGAGCACCACCGCGTGGTCTTCGTCCTGCGCGAGCTCGAGGGGAAGACCTACGAGGAGATCGCGGAGATCACCTCCTGCAACCTCGGCACGGTGAAGAGCCGCTTGAACCGCGCGCGCAACAACTTCGCGCAGATCATCGCGCCGCTGCTTTCCTGAGAAGGCACGCCGGGCGGTCGCCGCCCCGAAGGCTGCGCACGAGACGCGAAAGGCCTCGCTGGACTCCCGGCGGGGTCTTTCGCTCTTTGAGGGGGGCGGGGGCACAGCATTTCGGCCCGCCGAAAGGGCTCGCCGAGGCTGGAACTTAGGCCACAGTGGCCGGTAGAAGGGGTGCATGTCACGCGGCCTCCGCGGCCGGTATCTCCTTCACTGGTTGCTGCTCCGATGATCGATTGCGCTGAGTTTCTCGAGTCCTACTCCGATTTCCGGGACGGATACGTCTCGGCGGAGCGGAGGGAGGATTTCGAGGCGCACCTTCGGGTGTGCGACTCCTGCGCCCGGTACGACCGGGTGATCGGGAGTGGGGTTCAGGTCTTTCGATCGCTCCCTCCATTGGCGCCGTCGCCGGACTTCCAGGTTCGACTCCAGGGGCGCTTGTATGCGTTGGAGCAGGCGAGCGGCAAGCACGGCTCGGGCGCTTCGCTGGCGGTGACCCTCATGATCTGCGCGGCCCTCGGAATCGGTGCGTGGATCCCGACCCTCCGACCTGCTCCCGCTGACCCCGTGCGGCTGCCGCCGATCGTCGCTCACGCACCCTACCACGACCTGACACCGGTCCTCATGCGGAGCCCGACACCCGCGGTGGTGCTGCCGCAGCTGCCCGCCACCGGGTATTACAGTCGGAGTCTGCTGTTCCGGGAAGCGATGGGGCCCACCACCACCCTCGCTTATCGCCCGGCCAGCCTCTACGGGCATTAGTCACCGGCTTCGGAGTCGTGCCCGTTCTCACCCCCGCACGTTTCGCGCGGCATCTCGAGCAGGAGCAGCCGGCCGGCGCCTACTTCCTCCACGGGGAGGAGGAGCACCTGCGCGAGGCCGCCGTGCAGCGTGTCGTTGCCGCGGTTCTGGACCCGACGACCCGCGACTTCAACTTCGACCAGCTCCGCGGTGACGATGTCACGCCGGAGACCCTGGCCTCCATCCTGGCCACCCCGCCGATGATGGCGGAGCACCGCGTGGTCGTCGTACGTGACGTGCAGGGGCTCTCCCCGAAGGCTCGCGAGGTGGTGGAATCGGTCGCCGCCTCGCCACCGGCAGGGCTGGTCCTGGTTCTGAGCGGGCAGAAGCCCTCCGGGAGCCGCGCCAAGTTCTACGACCAGTTGCAGAAGCTGACGATCTCAGTCGAATTCCCCCGCCTCGGGCTGAACGACCTCCCCGGGTGGCTGACGGAGCACGCGCGCGAGGAGCACGGCCTCGAGCTGGAGATCGACGCCGCGCGGGCGCTGGTGAGCGCGATCGGCAGTCATCTCGGCGTCCTTTCCACGGAGTTGGAGAAGCTCGCCTCCTTTGCTTCGGGCAGGAAGACGATCACCCTGGACGACGTGCGCGCGGTAGGCGGCTACATCCCCCGGGTGGATCGCTGGGCCTGGTTTGACCTGGTGGGAGAGCGGCGCTTCGAGGAGGCGCTCCGGCTCCTGCCCGAGTTGCTCGAAGCGGGGGAGAGCGCGGTAGGGCTGGTCGCCGGGATGGGCGGGCACCTCTTACGGGTGGGGATCGCGGTGGCCGGGGGTCCGGCGGCGCTTGAGAAGGAGCTGCCGCCGAACCAGCGCTGGCTGGCGCGACGGGTGGGCGCGGCGGCCCGCGCCTGGACGGTGGAGGAGCTGGACGCCGCCCTGGCCGACCTGCTCCGCACCGACCGACTCCTCAAGAGCGCGCCGTTGACCGATCGACAGGCGATCGAGGAGCTGCTGCTAAGGCTGGCCGGTGCGCACTCGGGCGCTGTCGCCGCCTGAGCATGGGGGAGCGGCCGTGGTGGCGGCTCTGCTGACTTGGGGTCAGAACCGGCCGGTTGCCTCCCTCTCCGGGCCGGTCTATCTTCGCCGTTTCATTCTTCTTGCCGATTCCTGCCCCGCGAACGCCTGCAGGGCCCCTCGCCGAGCGGAACTCGATGGCGGCTGACGACACCCCACTGATGCAGCAGTGGCGGGAGATCAAGTCCCGCCACCAGGACGCCCTGGTCCTTTTCCGCGTGGGCGACTTCTACGAGATGTTCTACGAGGACGCGGAGGAAGGCGCTCGCCTCCTCGACCTCACCCTCACGTCGCGGAACAACGGCTCCTCCCGCGCCCCGCTGGCGGGAATCCCGGTGCCGGCGCTGGAGACCTATCTGCAGCGCCTGGTCAAGCTGGGGCGGCGCGTGGCCATCTGCGAACAGGTCGAAGATCCCGCTCAGGCCAAGGGGATCGTGCGTCGTGCGGTTACGGAGATGGTTACTCCGGGAACAGCACTCAGCGAGGGCCTGCTCGACGCGCGACGCAACAACTTCCTCCTGGCCATCACCGGCGAGTCCGATCCATCGGGGGAGCTTGCTGTCGCCTGGACGGATCTCTCGACCGGCGAGCTCGGGGTGCAGCCGTCGAACTGGAAAGAGCTCCCGGATCTCCTGGGGCGGCTGGAACCCTCCGAGATCCTCCTGCCCCGGTCCTGGGAGCTCTTCCCCATCCCGGGCGCGGACCGCGTGGTCTGCACTCATCGCAGCGACTGGATGTTCGACGCCCCCAGCGGCGAGGAAGAGCTACGCCGGCGCTTCGGCGTGGTCACCCTCGAGGGGTTCGGCTTTGGTCCCGGCGACGGCCTCCTGGTGGGGGCCACCGGCGCGCTCGTCGCCTACCTCGCCGAGACGCAGCCTGCCGCGGCAGGCGTGCTCCGGCCGCCGCGCATCGAGCGCGGGGGCACGGAGATGCAGCTCGACGAGATGACCCGCCGCAACCTCGAGCTGGTCGAACCGCTTGGATCCGCCGACGGGCAGACCCTGCTCGGGGTTCTGGACGAAGCGCTCACGCCCATGGGCGGTCGACTCCTGCGGCGCTGGCTGCTGTCGCCGCTCATCGACCGCGAGGCGATCGTGGGGAGGCAGGACGCAGTGGAGGAGCTCGTGGACGACACCTCCATGCGCCGCGAGCTGCGGAAGGAGCTGGGCAGCATCAAGGACCTGGAGCGCCTGGCCGTGCGGGTCGGCTCCGCCCGGTGCACTCCGCGAGACCTGCTGGCGATCGACGCATCCCTTTCCCATGTCCCGGCCCTGAAGTCCGCGCTGGCGCAGGCCCGCGCTGACGTCCTCGCCCGACATCGCGAAGCACTCGACCCGCTGGACGACCTACGGGCGCTGGTCGCCGCGGCGATCAGCGACGACCCCCCGCTCAACCTCGCCGACGGGGGCGTGATCCGCCCCGGATTCGACCCGCAGCTCGACGAGCTCCGCTCGCTCCGCGAGGGGGCGGTCGAATGGATCGCGCGGCTGCAGGCGCAGGAGCGCGAGCGCACCGGCATCGGGTCGCTCAAAGTCGGCTACAACAAGGTCTTCGGCTACTACATAGAGGTGACGCGCACGCACCTCGAGCGGGTTCCGGAGGAATACCAGCGCCGGCAAACGCTCACCAACGCCGAGCGGTACATCACCCCCGAATTGAAGGAGTGGGAGGAGAAGGTCCTCGGCGCGGAGGAGAAGATCCTGGCGCTGGAAAGCAAGCTCTTCGAGGACGTGCGCCGGCAGGTCGCCGCGCTGGTTCCCAGGCTGCAGGAGCTCACCAGCCACGTGGCGGCGCTCGACGTACTGGCGGCGCTGGCGGAGGTGGCGGTTCGTCGCGAGTACGTGCGACCCGAGGTCCACGACGGCTACGAGCTGGTCATTCGTGCCGGGCGCCACCCCGTGGTCGAGACGATGATGCCCCGCGAGGACTTCATCCCCAATGACGTCCGCCTCGATGGAGAGGCGAGGATCATGATCCTCACGGGACCGAACATGGCGGGGAAGTCGACGGTGCTGCGGCAGGTGGGGCTCATCCAGCTGCTGGCGCAGGTGGGCTCCTTCGTCCCCGCCCGCGAGGCCCGCATCGGGATCTGCGACCGCATCTTCACCCGCGTGGGGGCGTCAGACAACCTGGTTCGCGGCCAGTCGACCTTCATGGTCGAGATGACGGAAACCGCCGCCATTCTGAACGGCGCGAGCCGCCGGTCGTTGGTGTTGCTGGACGAGATCGGCCGGGGGACGTCGACCTGGGACGGGATGAGCGTCGCCACGGCCGTCACCGAGTACATTCACGAGCGAGTCGGCGCCAAGACCATCTTCGCCACCCACTACCACGAGCTTACCCGCCTGGCGGAGCGGCTGCCCGGCGTGGTCAACTACAGTGTGGCGGTGAAGGAGGATGGCGAGAACATCGTGTTCCTGCGCTCGCTCGTTGCGGGTGGTGCCGACCGCTCCTATGGTGTCGAAGTTGCGCGTCTGGCTGGCCTTCCCGTCGAGGTGATCGGCCGTGCGCGGACCTTGCTCCGGGAGCTGGAAGGCGGAATGGCGAACGGATCGACCAGGCCCGCTGCCGACGTGCAGCTCCCCCTCTTCGAAGCCCAGGATCACCCGGTCCTGGAACGCCTGCGGGGCGTGGACGTAAACCGTCTGACGCCTATCGAAGCGATCGTCCTGCTCGCGGAGCTCTCCGCGCAGGCGAGAAGTTGAACCCTCTCGAGTCGCTCCACGTGAGACTTCCGTCAGTTGCGGCGCTCCTGCCGCTTATCGCGACCGCGGTGGTAGGATGTGAGGAGGCCGCGCCGGTCACGCCCCCCCGGCAGCTTCCGGGCTCCCCCTTTCACTATCCCGAGGAGCTGTGGGACGCGGGGGTGGAGGGCGAGACGATTCTGCGCCTGTGGGTGAACGAGGAAGGCCGGGTGGACACGGTTCGGGTCGAGAAACCCAGCGAATATCCCGCCTTCGACAGCGCCGCTGTGCACGGCGCCCGCGACCTGCAGTTCGAGCCCGCGCGGCAGAATGACGGACCGGTAGGCACGTGGGTACTCCTTCCGGTACAGTTCGACCTTCCGGGGAGCGACAGCGCTGGAGCAGTGCCTTGAGCACCAACCTTCCCTCTGATTCGGACCCCCGGGAGGTCCCTCACCGACGGCCGTACGATTCGGTCCTGGATCTCATCGGCTGGACGCCTTTGATCCGCCTGCGGCGCGTCACCGAGGGGATCCGCACGCCGGTTTTCGGCAAAGCAGAGTTCATGAACCCCGGCGGCTCGGTGAAGGACCGGATCGGCCCGGCCATCATCGAAGCGGCGGAACGGGAGGGGCTCCTCAAGCCGGGCGGGACGATCGTCGAGGGGACGAGCGGGAATACCGGGGTCGGTCTGGCGATCGCTGCGGTGCCCAGGGGTTACCGCTGCATCTTTACCATCCCGGATAAGATGAGCCAGGAGAAGGTGCGGCTGCTGAAGGCCTTCGGGGCCGAGGTAATCATCACCCCCACCGCGGTGCCGCCGGATCACCCCGACAACTATGTGGTGATGGCGCGGCGCATCGCCGAAGAAACTCCGAACGCCATCCTCGCCAACCAGTTCTACAACCAGGCGAACCCGGAAGCGCACTACCGGACCACCGGCCCCGAGCTGTGGGAGCAGACGGAGGGCAGGATCACCCACTTCGTCGCTGCGGCGGGAACCGGTGGCACCATCACCGGAGTGGGTCGCTACCTGAAAGAGAAGAACCCCGACATCCGCATCATCGGCGGAGATCCGGTCGGCTCGATCATCCGCGAGTACGCAATGACCGGCAAGAAGGGGGAAGGGACGCCCTACAAAGTCGAGGGAATCGGCCAGGACAAGATCCCTGGGACTCTCGACCTGACGGTCGTGGACGAATGGCGCAGCGTGGACGACCGGACTGCCTTCGCCATGGCGCGCCGCCTGACCCGGGAGGAGGGGCTCTTCGTCGGAGGATCGAGCGGGCTGATCACCCATGTGGCGCTCGAGGTGGCCCGGGAGATCGATGATCCGGACGCCTGCGTGGTCACCATGCTATGCGATACCGGCGAGCGCTACCTGTCCAAGCTGTACAACGACGAGTGGCTGCGAGAGCACCAGCTGCTGGAGCCCGCGCGGGTGACGGCTGCCCTGATGATGTCACTCAAGTCGCACGACGTGCCCGAGACGATCGTGTCAGTCGAGCCCGCCACGCCGGTTCGACGCGCGCTCGAGTTCATGACGAGCCGGAACATCTCACAGCTCCCGGTGATCGCGGAAGGCGACTGCGTGGGGCACGTGACCGACGCCACCTTGATGGCGCGTGTGGTGGAGAACCCGAGCGTGCTGGATCTCCCCGTGCAGGAGTTGATGGACCCGCCGCTCCCAGTCATCGACGAGCACATGCCGCTCGAGGCGGTCACCCGCCTGCTCACCCGTCAGAATCCGGCCGTGCTCGTCCGTCATGAGGGCACGCTCGCGGGGATCATCACGCGCTTCGATGTGCTGAGCTATCTCACGGGGAAGGGATAGCCGCCATCTCCTCCTTCACCCTCCCGATTATCCGCTGCTTCTCGTCCCAGGGAAGGAAAGCGGCGTCGAAGGCCATCAGCGCCACCTGCTTCAGCTCCTCCCAGGAGAAGCCCAGGTGCTCGTGCGCCAGACGGTACTCTTCGGTGAGCGTGGTGCCGCTCATCAGGCGGTTGTCCGTGTTCAGACTCACCACGATTCCCTCATCGAAATAGCGACGCACGGGGTGATCGGCATAGCTGGCCACCGCGCGCGTCTGCACGTTCGAGCTCAGGCAGATCTCGATGGGGATGCGAAAATCCCGCACGTAGCGCATCAGGTCGGGATCCTCGTAGAGCCGGGTTCCGTGGCCGATCCGGTTCGCGCGGCAGTAGTGCAGCGCCTGGTGGATCGATTCCGGTCCGTACGCCTCTCCCGCGTGGATCGTCGTGGCCATGTTGCGGTTGATCACCGTGTAGAAGGCGTCGCGGTGCTTCTTGGCCGGGTAGTTGTACTCGGCGCCGGCCAGGTCGAAAGCCACCACTCCACGCCCCTTGTAGGCTACCGTGAGGTCCGCCAGGTCGCGCGACGTCGCGGGGTCCATGTTGCGAATCCCGCAGATGATCAGGGCGGTTCGGATCCCCAGCTCGCGTTCGGCCCTCGCCAGCCCTCGCAGCGGTGCGTCCACCGCCTCGGTCAAGGGCAGGCCCTCGCGCGTATGTAGCAACGGCGAGTAGCGGATCTCCGCGTAGCGAACGTTCTCGCCCGCGAGGTCCTCCGCCAACTCGTAGGCGATGCGCTCGAGGCTCTCGGCGGTCTGCATCAGCGAGAGGGTGACCTCGAAGCGTTCGAGGTACTCCACCAAGTTGCGGGCGTCCGTCACGTGCATGTAGTCCCGCAGGCTGCGCGCGTCGGAGCGGGGAAGGGGCTTTTGCTGCTCGGCCGCGAGCTCCAGCATGGTCGTCGCGCGCAGTGACCCGTCCAGATGCACGTGCAGCTCCGCCTTGGGCATCTGGCGGAGCCGATCGGGATCGATTGACGGGGGACGAGGCCGTCCCCGCGAACGGTCGGGGAGCGTATCGATCACCATTCCAGATCCGCGATCTCGGCGCGCGAGAGCTTCACCTTCTTTCGCTTGGCCTCGGTCAATCGACGCTTCTCGAACAACCGGATCAACACCACCCCCGCCACGAACCCGCCCACATGAGCCCAGACGGCGACTCCACCCTGTTCCGCCATGGTGGGCGCCAGACTCGAGAGTCCCATCATCAACTGAATCACGAACCAGTAACCGAGGAAGTACCAGGCAGGCAGGTCGACGAAGAAGAACGGCGGCAGCCAGGTGTGGACCCGCACGCGAGGATAGAGAAGGACGTATGCGCCCATGATCCCGCTGATCGCACCGCTAGCCCCGACCATGGGGATCGCGCTGTTGGGCGCGAAGAGGATGTGCGCGGCCGAGGCGGTGAGGCCGCACACCAGGTAGAAGACGATGAAGCGCAGGTGCCCCATCGAGTCCTCGACGTTGTTCCCGAACACCCAGAGGAAGACCATGTTGCCGATCAGGTGTCCCCAGCTGCCGTGCATGAAAAGCGAGGTGAGCAGCGCGCTCTGACCCAGCCCGCGCACCGGGCACCCCCCGGTGACCTCGCACGGCACACTGCCGAACGCCTCGATGGAGGCCAGCAACACCGGCGGCGAGCCCGCGCCCTGGAGAAGAATCCAGGCCGCGACATTCAACCCGATCAGGATCATCGAGACGAAGGGTGTCAGCTCGGTCGGATTCTCATCTCGGATGGGGATCAACGCTCGACTCCGTCGTGTTGGTTACACGCTCCTCGCGGACTTCCCGCAGCGAGCAGCTCTGTCTATTTTCCGCCGGCCTTCCGCCGCGCCACCCTCGGGCACGGACGCGGACCGGAAGCTATAAGAACCGTGCCCACTGTCATCCGATCGCGTCGATGTCATTGCTGCTCCGCCCGCTTGTGGCGCTCGCGCTGGCTATCCTTGCCCTGACGGCGGGAGGCCCCCCCCGGCTGCACGCCCAGGTGCTCCCCGGGGACACGGCGGCAGTGGATACAGTAGTCGTCGACACAGCCGTGGTGGACACGGCGGCGGCAGACACAGCACAAGCGGCCCCGGAGGACTCCGTCCCCGCTTACGTTGCCCCGTACTCCGCCCACTCCGCGCTGATCCGGTCGCTGGTCCTCCCGGGGTGGGGCCAGGCGTACGTCGACGCCCCGGGACGGGGCGCGTTCTACTTCGCCCTGGAAGCGGGTAGTCTGTGGATGGTCTATAAGTCCAACCGCGCGCTCGCGGCCGCGCGCAAGCGGGAGAGCGAGTTGCGTGAGGCCGGCAGGCTGGGGCTCCAGCAACGCGATTCGCTGGCGGCAACGCGGGCGCAGCAGGTGGAGGATTGGATCACGCTCTCTATTTTCTGGGCGCTGTTCTCCGCGGCCGACGCATACGTCTCCGCGCAGCTCGCCGACTTCCCCGGGCACGTGGGCGCAGCGCCGGGGCCGAATGGCGAAGCGCGCTTCCAGGTGCGCTTCGACGTGGGGGGGCGGCGGTGAACCCGGCTCCGATCGGCATCTTCGACTCGGGAGTCGGTGGCCTCAGCGTCGCCCGGGAGATCCGCAGGCGCCTGCCCGGCGAGGACCTCCTCTACTTCGCGGACCACGCCTTCTGCCCCTACGGAGGACGTCCCCTCGAAGTGATTCGCGGCCGTTCGGTGGCGGTGGTCGGCGAGTTGATCGACCGGGGAGCGAAGGCGGTGGTCGTTGCCTGCAACACCGCCTCGGGAGCTGCGCTGGAGACGCTGCGCGAGGAGTACTCCGTGCCCATTGTCGGGCTTGAGCCGGCGGTGAAGCCGGCGGCGGCGAACAGCCGCGTCGGGCGGATCGGAGTGCTCGCCACCGCGGCGACCCTTCAGACTGCGCGATTTCACCGCCTGGTGCAGACCTACGGCCAGAATGTCGAGATCTTCCAGCGCGCCTCGCCGGAGCTGGTCGAGCTGGTGGAGGCGGGAGAGATCTCGGGGGAGAGCGTGGAGCGGTTGCTGGACCGGACGCTTGCTCCGCTGCGGGAAGCGGGGATCGACAAGCTGGTTCTCGGATGCACGCACTATCCTTTCCTGCGCGACGCGATCCAGGACGTGATGGGCGCCGAGGTCGAGGTGCTCGACAGCGGCGAAGCCGTGGCGCGGCAGGTCGAGCGCGTGCTGGCCGGGATGGATGCTCTCGCGATCAACGATGGTCCGGGGGACATTCGCCTGCTGACCACCGGTGACCGCGAGCAGGTAGAGGCCATCGTGCGCCGCCTCTGGACAGGGCCGATCGAGGTTCAGTCGGTGGACCAGCTCCGCAGGTGGGGGGGAGAGCCGTCCGGATCGAGCACGACGTAGGTACGGTGCCGCACCCAGTCCCCTGAGTTCACGTAGAACCGGCCTGGCGCCACCTCCTCCAGCTCGGGCACGTGCGAGTGGCCGGCCACAACGAGCTGAAGGGAGGGATCTTCGAGCAGCTTCTCGCGCGCCCAGGCGCGGATCGGCTCGGCGCGGGTCAGGTTGCTGGTATCCGATGGGATCGCCTTCTCCTCGGTGGTCGAGACCCGCTCCGCGATCCAGGAGCCCCAGTCCGGGTGGAGAAGCCGGAAGGCGCCGACGGTCAGGGGATGTCGGATGAACCTTTTCAGCGCCCGGTAGCCCAGGTCACCGGCCCCGACGCCGTCGCCGTGGGCCACCAGCGCCTTTCTCCCCGCCAGATCGAGGATCGTCGGCTCGCGCAGCACGGTGACGCCGACATCCTTCTCCAGGAAGTCGCCTCCCCATGCGTCGTGGTTCCCGCCCATGAACCACACCGGGACCCCCGCCTCCACCAGGTTCGCGAGTGCGGCGACCACCCGGTAGTGCTTGCGCGGCACCACCGAGCGGTATTCGAACCAGAAATCGAAGAGGTCGCCGTTGATCAGGAGCCCCGAGGCACTGCGTGCCTCCGTCTCCAGGAAGTGGCGGAAGGCGCGTTCGGTGCTCTCCGGCACCGCGCCAAGGTGCGTGTCCGATACGATCAGAAAGGGCTTCTCGCTCATGGGTGCGCCAAAGTACCGGCCGGCAGGCGGCGCCACAATGCGGCTGGCTGCGAATTCAGCCTTTGCGACGGCTTACCCATCGATACCCCCCGGTGATTGACACTCTCCGCGCCTCCGGACTACAATCCCGGCTCTTCCGAGAGGCCGTTCACCCGAGCTCCACCCCATGCCCGAGGCGCAGGATCGCACCAGCACGATCGAGTTCCGAGTCCGCTACGCCGAGACCGACCAGATGGGGGTCGTCTATCACGCCAACTACCTGGTGTGGTGCGAGATCGGCCGGACGGAGCTGATCCGGGAGCGCTTCGCCTCCTATGCGGAGGTCGAGAGGAAGGGGGTCGCGCTCGCGGTGTCTGACGCGAGCCTGCGCTTTCACGCCGCCGCCCGGTACGACGACCTCATCCGGGTCGAGACCCGGGTTCGCGAGGTCCGCTCGCGCTCGGTCACTTTCGACTACACGATCTTCCGCATCCCCGAAGCGGGCGAGCCGAGAGCTGAGCCGCAGCGGCTGGTCTCCGCGCAGACCACCCTCATCGCGCTCGATCCGAATTCCCGCCCGCGGACCCTCCCGGCGGAGCTGGTCGCGCGCCTGCGCGATGGCTGAACCACCCGGCAGGCGAGGTAGAGGGGAGGGGAGCTTGCCGCACGCTCCCGCGATGGCCGAAATGCTCCGGACGCGCGGTTGTCGGGCCGGTGCCCTTGCGGCGGCGGTGTGCCTGCCCCTGCTCGCAGCCTGTGCCCCCACCGTTCAGCCCGCGCCAACTGCAACAGTCGGCGAGGTTGCGCCACGCCCGCCCTCTTCCGAGCTCCTCGCCGCCCATGCCGAGCTGATCCGCCTGGAGGACCGGCGCGAGCTGGATCTATCGCGTCTGCAGGCGCTCGCCTCCGACACCTCCTCCCGGATCCGCGCCCGAGTGGCCATCGCGCTCGGGCGATTGCGACGGGCCGAGGGGGCGCCTCTCCTCCTGCGGCTCCTGGCCGACCGGGACACGGCCGTCGCCGCCAGCGCAGCCTTTGCCCTCGGCCAGCTCGGCGACTCCACTCACGCTGCGGCCCTCGCAGCCCGGCTGGCGAGCGGGGACTCCACCACCGTCACCGTCGGCCTCGAAGCGGCCCATGCCCTCGGGAAGGTCGGGGGATCCGAGGCACGAGAGACGCTCCTCGCCCTGCTTGACACCCTGCCGATCGGGGGAGGCCGCGGCCGGCTGGCGGGTGAGGCACTGCTGGCGGTCTGGAAGACGGCACCGCTTCCGCGGCTCGAGCCCCTTGAGCGATGGCTCGCCGCGGCCGACGCAGACCTGCGCTGGAAGGCGGCTTACGCCCTGGCGCGAGGAGCAGGATCTCGGGCGGCGCCGAGGCTCCTGGAGGTTCTCTCCGACCCGGACCCGCGCGTCCGTGCCGAGGCGCTGCGCGCCCTCACGGCGGAGCGCCTCGACTCGGCGAGGGTGTCGCGGTCCGAGGCGCTGCAACGCATCCTCCCGCTGGCCGGCGACAGCGCCTATACGGTTGCCGTCAATGCTTTGCGGGTGCTCGGCGGGTACGGCGAACCGGCCGCAATCGAGACTCTGCGGCAGGCTCTCCATGCCGCTGATCGACACCGGGCGCTCGCCGCCGCCGAGGCGCTGGGCAGAGCGGGCGCCGCGGCCCGCTCGACTGTGTCCGATCTGGCGGCGCTCGCCATGGCCGACTCTGTGCCCGCTGCGCTGCGCGCCGCCGCAGCGGAGTCGCTCGCCCTGATCGAGCCGGTCACGGCTGAGCAGGTCGCGGGCAGGCTCGCCGCCTCTCCGAGCTGGCGCCTGCGGTCCGCCGCGGCGCGCGCCGTGGCGCTGGCGACCGGGGGCAGGGTGGAGGCGGTCCGCGCCGCACTAGCTGATCCCGATGGGCGGGTTGCCGCCGCGGCGTTGAACGCCCTCATCGAGGCCGCGGATTCGGCACTGGCATCGCTGCGGAACCTGCTGGTGGAGCAGCTCGGCGCCCGCGACGTGATGGTCCGCACGGCGGCACTGAGTGCGCTGGCGCGTGATCCCGACCCTTCGCTGCTGCCGCTCCTGCTCGACGCCTACGATCGCGCCCTGGCCGACACCGTTCCGGACGCGGCCCTGGCGGCCCTCGACGGGCTCGGTGCGCTCTCCGAGCGTGGGCCGCAGGCGACGCGCGCTTTTCTCGCCCGCTTCGACCGTGCCGAAGACCCGCTGCTTCGCCTTCGCGCGGTCGAGCGGCTCGACTCGGCCGCCGTGGCCGCACGCTGGGGAGATCCACTCCCCATCCACACGGGCCGCGACCCGGATTGGTATCGTTCCCTGGTGGAGCGGCTGGTGGCTCCGGCCCTTGTGGGCGGCAATGTCGAAGCGGCGGTGGTCACGGGAGGTGACACGCTCCGTCTGCGGCTACACCCTGCGAGCGCGCCCCTCACCGTCCACAACTTCCTGACCCTCGCCGACGCCGGCTTCTTCGACGGCCAGGAGTGGCCGCGGGTCGTGCCCAGCTTCGTGGTACAGGGGGGCGATCCCCGTGGGGACACTTCGGGCGGTCCGGGGTACAGCATCCGCGATGAGCTCAACCGGCTCCGCTATGGAGCAGGCACCGTGGGCATGGCGCTCGCGGGGCCCGATACCGGCGGCAGCCAGTTCTTCATCACCCATTCGCCGCAGCCGCACCTCGACGGCACCTACACGGCGTTCGGCGAGCTGGTGGAAGGGCGGGAGACGATTCAATCGGTCCTGCCTGGCGATATCATCGACTCGATCCGGAGCGTGCGCTGAATGCTGACGATGACGGGGAGGAGAAAGGAGGGGCTCCGGGGATCCGGCGGTCGAAAGGCCCCACGACGAGCCGAATCGGGAAGCACATCCGGTGCAGCGCACCGCTGCTCGGCGCTGGCCGGGTTCCTTCTGGCGAGCTCCGTGCTGACCGGCTGCGCGGCGGGCAGGGCCGCTCCGGTGGGGACACCGGTACCGGATCCCAGCGCCACCGCCGTCGCCCTGGCGGAGGCGACGGCGCCGACGGAGCCCCGGCAGATCACCTTCAGCTGGCGGCTGGACGAGTCCGGCTCGCGGGTCAGCGGGCGCGGGGTCGTTCGATTGCAGCCGCCCGACCGCTTGAGGCTCGACCTCTTCGGTCCCCGCAACGAAACAGTGCTCGCAGCCGCCATGGTGGGCGAGCAGGTACGCATGCCCGCGGCGGTTCGAACCGACGTGGCCATCCCCTCACCAGCACTGCTCTGGGGAGGTGTGGGCGCGATTCGCCCGCCCTCCGACGCCACGCTGCAGAGCGCCACGGCGGCCGAGGGAGTGACCGTGTTGCGCTACGCCACCGAGGATGGAGAGGTTTACGAGTACACTGTCGGCGACGAGCCCCAGCCGCGGCTGCGCGAGGTGCAGCGCCTGGGATCGAGAGGTCCGCTGGAGACGGTCGGGCTGGAGTGGTCCGAAACCGGTGAGATCACCCGCGCGAGCTATCGCGACTGGGCAGCGTATCGCAACCTCACCCTGGAGATCGAGCAGAACGTCGTTGCGCAGAATTTTCCCGAGCAGATCTGGACCCCGTGAGATGACGCGTCGCTGTGTTCCACTGGCGGCGGGGTTGGCAATCCTCGCCGCGGCGTGCAACTACGGATTCGTGGGCGGTGGGCTGCCCTCGCACGTGCGCACGGTCGCCATCCTCCCCTTCGAGAACGAGACGAGCCAGCCGCTGCTGGAAACCGACATACAGCGAGCGCTCCAGCGGGAGCTGCCGCGCAAGCTCGGGGTGAGGCTCGCGAACCAGTCGGTCGCCGACGCGGTGGTGCGCGGCGCGGTCACCAGCTACGAGGAGGTCGTCAGCAGCGTTCGCCCGAACCAGAACCCCACCGGATCGAGCCAGGTGCCGGTCGCCCAGCGACAGGTACGCGTCGTGTTCAACGCCGAGATTTACGATGTGCGTAACGACGCGGTGCTCTGGCGGGCACAGGGACAGTCAGTGCTGGGATCGTTCGGCGACAGCGAGAACCCGGATGCGGGACGCAACCGCGCAATCCAGGAGCTAGTGACGCGCTTCGTCGAGGGCGCGCAGTCGCAGTGGTAGCGTCCAGCGGTGGCGCAATGACCCGAACCCTGCGAATCGCCACGCGAGGGAGCCAGTTGGCGCTCTGGCAGGCGAACGCCATCCGCGACGCTCTGCTCGCGGCGGATCCGGAACTGGAGGTGGAGATCTCCGTCGTCCGCACCAAGGGGGATCGGATCACGGACGCACCCCTGTCGCGAATCGGGGACCGGGGGCTGTTCACCAAGGAAGTCGACGGCGCGGTCCTGGAAGGGGGCGCGGACATCGCCGTTCACTCGCTCAAGGACCTGCCGACGCGCATCACCACCGGACTGACCCTGGTCGCGGTGACCGCTCGGGAGGATCCTCGCGACGTGCTCATCGGCCCACCGGGGTCGACGGTCGCACTCGACACCCTGCCGCCGGGAGCGCGGGTCGGCACCAGCTCACTGCGACGGCGTGCCCAGCTCCTCGCCACGCGCCCCGACCTCCGCGTCGAGGACCTGAGAGGGAACCTGAACACCCGCTTCGATCGCCTGGAGGCCGGCGACTACGACGCAATCCTCCTGGCGGCCGCCGGGGTGATCCGGCTGGGTATGGCCGAGCGGATCGCGGAGTACCTCGAGCCCGAGCGGTGGCTCCCCGCGGTCGGGCAGGGAGCACTGGCCGTCGTGGCGCGGGCCGACGACGCCCGGACCGCCGAGCGGCTGTCCACGCTCCACGACGTGCCCACCGGATGCGCGGTCGCGGCCGAGCGCGCCCTTCTGCGCGAGCTGGAGGGCGGGTGCCAGATTCCGATCGGGGCGCTGGCCGAAGTGGACGGAGACGACCTGCGGCTGACGGCTTTCGTCTCGAGCCTCGACGGAAAGCGGCTGCTGCGCCACCAGCGGACAGGGAAGGTCGCGGAGGCGGAGGAGATCGGTCGGCTGGCGGCCGCGGCGCTGCGCGAGCAGGGCGCCGACGCGATCCTGGCCGAGATTCGCTCACAGGAAGCGGTGCCTCCTACGGCCCCATGACCTCACGCGTCCGCCATCCATCCGAGAAGGTCCTGAGCTGGAACGAGGCGGTACGCCGCTTCGGCCGTCCCCGCGAAGATCGCGTCGTCTTCACCAACGGCTGCTTCGATGTCATCCACCGGGGACACGTCGAATACCTGCGCGCCGCCCGGGAGTTGGGCGATCGCCTCATCGTCGGGCTGAACGGCGACGACTCGGTGCGCCGCTTGAAGGGGGAAGGTCGGCCGCTGAACGAATTCGAGGATCGGGCGCTCGTCCTGGCGTCGATGGAGTTTGTCGACGCCGTCGTGCGCTTCGACGAGGATACTCCACTGCGCCTGATCGAGGCGATCCTCCCGGACGTGCTCGTCAAAGGGGGCGACTATCGGCCGGAGGAGATCGTGGGCGCTGCCGAGGTGATCGCGGCCGGCGGCAGAGTAGAGGTGGTGCCGCTGGTCCCCGGGCGCTCAACGAGCAGCATCATCGAACGGGTTAAGGAGAGGGGCGAATGACCGAGCCGGCACCGGTGCGACAGGGACGAGCCGCGGACGAGATGCGCGAGCTGACCATGGAGCGCGGCGTGTCCGAGTATGCCGAAGGGTCGTGCCTGATCCGCATGGGGCGGACGCAGGTCCTGTGTACTGCCTCCGTGGAGGAAGGGGTGCCGGGTTGGAGGAAGGGAAGCGGGGCAGGGTGGGTGACGGCCGAATACGCCATGCTGCCGCGCGCCACGCAGCAGCGCACCAACCGTGAGCGTGGCCACGTGGGCGGACGCACGCAGGAGATCCAGCGCCTGATCGGCCGCAGCCTGCGCGCCTGCGTCAATCTCGAGGCGCTGGGGGAGTGGACCATCCGGATCGACTGTGACGTGCTCCAGGCGGACGGGGGAACCCGTACGGCCTCAATCACCGGCGGGGCCGTGGCGTTGCGCGACGCCTGCGCGTGGATCGACGCGCAGCGTGGCTCGCCGACGGGGGCCTTCCGGCAGCTGGTCGCCGCCGTGAGTGTGGGGGTGGTGGAGGGCGAGATGCTCCTCGACCTCGAGTACGCTGAGGACTCCCGCGCCGAGGTAGACCTGAACGTGGTGGCGTTGGAGGGGGGCGGTCTGATCGAGGTGCAGGGCACCGCCGAGCGCGCGCCCTTCACCCGCGATCAGCTCGTGCGGATGATGGACCTCGCCGGCCCCGCCATCGAGCGGCTCATCGCCGCCCAGCGGCAGCTTCTGGGATGACCCGGCGCCTGCTCGTCGCCACGCGCAGCGCGCACAAGCTCCGCGAGATCCGGCAGATCATGGAGGAGGTCGGCGGGCCAGCCGTCATCGACCTCAGTGAAGCCGGGGTCGACTACGATCCGGCGGAGGAGGAGATCGAGGTCCACGACAGCTTCGAGGCGAACGCGATGGCCAAGGCGCGCTACTTCGCGAGGCGCTCGGGGATGACGACGCTGGCGGACGATTCCGGTCTGTGCGTGGACGCCCTGGGTGGTGCGCCCGGGGTGCGGTCGAAGCGCTTCTCCGGCCGGGCGGACCTGGAAGGCGACGCGCTGGATGCGGCGAACAACGCCTTCCTGCTCGAGCGCCTGGCCGACGTGCCCGACGACCGGCGAACGGCCCACTACGTCTGCGTGGCGGCAGTGGCGGAGCCAGACGGGCGGGAACGGGTGTTCGCCGGCCGGTGCGACGGCGAGATCCTGCGCGAGCCGCGCGGAAATGGAGGCTTTGGTTACGATCCGCTCTTCTACGTGCCGGAGGAAGGTGCCACCTTCGGGCAGATCGACGCGGCGCGGAAGAACCAGCTCAGCCACCGGGCGCGCGCCATGCGTGCGGTAGCCGAGGCGCTGCGGAACCGCGTGGCGTCGCCGGACCGCACCGACGGATAGGCCTTCCCAGCGGAGCAATCCTCCCCGACGGAGAAACCGGATAACCAGGCAGGATTGGCGATGTCCTCGATGCTCGCGATGCAGCTGCAGGCTCCGGGCACCCCGCTGGTGCCCGTCAGCCTGCGAGTGCCGGAGCCGGGCCCCGGGCAGGTCCTGGTCCGGGTGCGATGCTGCGCCGTCTGCCGCACCGACCTGCACGTGGTCGACGGGGAGCTGCCCGATCCCCGCCTGCCGATCGTTCCCGGGCACGAGGTGGTGGGAGAGGTCGTGCAGCTCGGCGCGGGAGTGCAGGGACTCGCGCTCGGGGACCGGATCGGGATCCCGTGGGTGGGATGGACCTGCGGCAGGTGCCAATACTGTCAGAGCGGGCGCGAGAACCTCTGTCCGCGGGCGGAGTTCACCGGCTATCACCTGGATGGTGGATACGCCGAGTACGCGGTGGCGGATGCCCGCTTCTGCTTCCGCATCCCGGAGGGCTTTCCCGACCTGCGAGCGGCCCCGCTGCTCTGCGCCGGGCTGATCGGCTACCGCTCGCTACGGATGGCGGGTGATGCGCGCCGATTGGGGATCTACGGCTTCGGTGCCGCCGCCCATATCATTACCCAGGTCGCCGTGCACCAGGGTCGCCAGGTGTTCGCCTTCACCCGCGAGGGTGACGAGGTGGGGCAACGGTTCGCGCGGGAGGTAGGCGCCGTCTGGGCCGGGGCGTCCACCGAGCACCCACCGGTGGAGCTGGAGGCCGCGATCATCTTCGCCCCGGTGGGTGCGCTGGTGCCGCACGCGCTGGCGGCGGTCGAGCCGGGCGGCACGGTGGTGTGCGGCGGGATCCACATGAGCGACATCCCGAGCTTCCCGTACTCCCTCCTGTGGGGGGAGAGAGTAGTGCGGTCCGTGGCCAACCTCACACGGCGCGACGGCGAGGAGTTTCTGGCGCTAGTGCCCGAGCTCACTCTGGAGATCGCCGTCGAGCCTTATCCGCTGCAGGCGGCGAACGAGGCGCTGCGGGCGTTGCGGGAGGGGCGGGTTCGGGGCGCAGCGGTATTGACCACCGAGGAGGTGGCGGTGCCCGCGCCGAGTTGACGCGCAGTAGCGCCGTAACTAGCTTTCGGCGAAGCCTTTCGCGGGACGTGGCGCAGCCCGGTAGCGCACCTGGTTTGGGACCAGGGGGTCGCCAGTTCGAATCTGGCCGTCCCGACTTTTCGAGTCAGACGACGCACGCGGATCGCGGGCGGGTACAAGAGCGCCGCGCCGTTCCCGAGCTGTGCGGATCGGGCACGGTGTTGCTCCGTGTGGGCAGCCGGTCGCAACACCAAACGCCGCGTTGTTCTGAGACTTACGCGATCGGGCACGGTATTGCCTGTAGGGGCGTCCCTGGTGGGCCCCCTTGTGGGCGCCCGCACGATGATGCTGCGGTCGGATGATGCTGCGGTCGCGCCGCCCGGATCAGCGCAAGGCACGGAAGTGGCGCGGGCCGCGGCGCATCGTGGGCCCGCGCCTGGTCATGCGCCAGTAGCTCAGCTGGATAGAGCAACGGCCTTCTAAGCCGTAGGTCCCTGGTTCGAGTCCAGGCTGGCGCGTCTTTCGGAGTTGTTTTGTCACGGACATGGATAGCCCGGTCGAGCGCCGCCGATGCGGCGAGCGACCGGGCTAGTTGCGTCAGACTTTATCCAGGCGGGAATCGATCGATGATTCCCCGCTGACTGCTGACGAGATCCTGGAGGGGAGCCGACGGAGGGGGGCCGGGGGCCCGCCGGGCTCAGCCCGTCGGCGTGGTTACGGAGTCCGCGAACGTGAAGTCAGAGCAGCCGGTCGGATTGCAGGCGCGCACGACGTATCGGTAGGTCCGGCCCGGGGCCACCGCGTCGTCCGTGTAGGAGGGCTGGTTCTTCTCCGTCGTGCCGAGGTACTGCCAGTCCCAGAGCCCGTCGTCCCGGAGGACCTGGCGATTCACGCGGAAGGACCACTCGGTGTCCGTGTCCTCCCAGGTAACTTCGATTCGGGTCGGGGAAACCGCCGTCGCCACGACCCCGGTCGGTGGCTCGGGAGGGTTGAGCACTCCGCGGCCGGACCCCCAGCACTCCACCCAGCCGTCGTCGCGGATCGCGCAGTTGTGAAAGGGTCCGGCCGAGACCCGCACGAAGCGCCCGCTCGCGGCGTGCCGCTCCAAGTTATGGCCGTCGCCCCAGCACTCGATGGCGCCGTCGGTGCGCAGTCCACACGTGTGATGAGCGCCAGCGTCGATCCGGGTGAAAGAGCCGGTGGCGGCAACCTTCGTCTCCGGCGACTGGTCGTAGTACTTGCTGCCCCAGCACTCGACGACCCCGTCGCTCCGCAGCGCGCAGGTGTGCAGCCAGCCGGCGGCGATCTGGATGTATCTGCCGACGGTGGCGCTTCTCGTGGCCGGCGCAGCCCTGTACTCATTCGATCCCCAGCACTCGGCCACGCCGTCCTTGCGCAGCGCACAGGTGTGGTACCTGCCCGCGCTGACCTGCGCGAACCCGACGGGGGTGGCGCGCGTTTCCGGCGCCTGGCCTTCCTCATTGTAGCCCCAGCACTCGACAACCCCGTCGTTCCGCAGCGCGCAGTTGTGGTCGCGGCCGACGCTGACCTGGGTGAAAAAGGTGCCTAGGGTGGCCTGCTTGATGGCCGGCGCCTGCCGCGTCCAGTTCGATCCCCAGCACTCGATGACGCCGTCGGTCCGCAGCGCGCAGCTGTGGAGGTTGCCCGCACCGACCTCGACGAATCTGGCCGTGGCGGCGTACTTCACTACCGGCGCCTGGCCGTCCGGCCCCCATCCCCAGCACTTGATCACGCCGTCGCCGAGCAGAAGACACGTGTGTCGCTCGCCGGCGCCGATCCGCTGCCCGACGATGCCACCGCTGCCAGCCGCCAGCAAGTCCTCCTGAACCCTCGGCGCTAGCTCGGGCTCGGTGAGATCCGTGCAAGCAGCCGTCAGGAGCAGGACCGCTGCCACGAGAAGCCGCCGGCGTTCGCTCGGGCGACCCGGCCCAGGTGTCTCGATACCTGATATGACCGTCCCCTGAGATCGTGAGAACCCTTTGATCGTGAGAAGCTGCCGCAACGTCGCCTTCTCTATGCGCACCCCCGGGGGGCGGCTTTCCTCCGCTTGGATAGCCGATCACCGTCGCGCGGACCTGCGTGGTCCGTTCGCCGGGCCAGACGAACGTGGCTGGGCGTCCGGTCCAAGCGGAGCTCGATGAAGACAAACCAGTTCTCGATCCAAACAGCTGGGGCTCACCGCCGGAGTTCCAGATGCGCCAATCTTCTGGGGTGCGCCGCACCGCTACGACCGAGCAATTTGAGAACGATTAGGCAGTTCCAGCCGGATATCCGTCAGATAGACGACGAGGGCGGTGGAAGCGTCACCGACCACTCGCGCTAACGATCTGCCGGATTGGGTGGAGGTCCACGATGGCACCCACTTACCCATCCAGGTTGTATTCTCTCCAGCCCTCCGGCAGCTTCACGTTCTCCGGGGCAAGGTCAAAGAGGGGCGCGATCTGCTCATCCTGGTAACCCGCAATACCACACCCAATGCGGGTGACCACAAAGATCCGTTCCGGCAGAGCCTTCGCGGCACGGAGAAATCGATGCACGTAGACGTCGATCTCTTCCAGAGGAAGCGTGCGCAGGGCCTCGTCCATGGTCGGGATTGCGTAGCTCCTGCCCCAGAACCCGACACCCTTACCCTCGAGGGCGCCGTAATGGAGGCGAGCCGCACGCGCTGCCCCTCCTGCATGTGCCCCTCGCAGATTGGAGCCGAACACGAACACCGCCGCTGGGTCCTCCATCAGACTCGATACACGTTCGAACTCCCGAGCCTCGTTGACTTCGATCTTCATACCTCCTCCAGAGGCTAGGTGAGAAGCGAGATATCGGTGAGTGCTGTCAGAGCCGCACCGCGCTTATCTCACGAACAATCGGTTACGAAGTGACAGAGGTGCGCCCGATCAGCTCTTCGCGCTTCGCCATATCCCACACGAGGAATTCCAGCGTGTCGGATTCCGACAGGCCCCAGCGCTCCGCGAGCTCCTTGATCCCCACGTAAGCCAGGTCGGAGACCCTCCGGGTCCATGGTGAGGTGATCCCCGCGTTGTCGTGCCATCGCCGCCACTCCGGAGTCGGGCGAAGCCCTGGTGTTCGGAGAGCCAGCCTCACGGCGAATTCGACCACTGCCGCGCCCGAAAGCCCCAACCGCAGGCCTAGCTGCTTGATCAACTCGTCCGCCGCTCCGTTAATGCGGTAGTTCACACTCCTCTTCTTACTCGGCATTGCGTAGTCAGTGTGTGCCAAGGGTGCGCGTCTGCGCACCGGTTGTTTCATGCGCCCTGGGTTGATTGGCGGGCATACACGCCATCGGCTATAGATAGCCGCACCGGGCAGGCTCGCCAACGCCAGCTATTCCGTACTTTCGACCCAGGCTTCGCCGAAACCCGGGCGGAGCGCCCGCACCAGATGCTCACGGTCTAGCCACAGGAGGAAACCAGCATGGATCGCACTGAAGCCCTTGCCAAGCTCCGCGCGACGGTCGAGAGCGGCGGCGTGATCATCGGCGCCGGGGCTGGCACCGGCCTGTCGGCCAAGTGCGCCGAGGCCGGAGGGGTGGACCTGATCATCATCTACAACTCGGGCCGCTACCGCATGGCCGGGCGTGGCTCGCTGGCGGGCATGATGCCCTACGGCGACGCCAACGCGATCGTGGTCGAGATGGGCTACGAGGTGCTGCCGATCGTCAAACAGACCCCCGTGCTCGCCGGCGTGTGCGGCACCGACCCCTTCCGCCTGATGCGCCCCTTCATCCGGCAGCTCAGGGACCAGGGCTTCAGCGGAGTGCAGAACTTCCCCACCGTGGGCCTGATCGACGGCAAGTTCCGCCAGAACCTCGAGGAGACGGGGATGGGCTACGAGCTCGAGGTCGAGATGATCCGCATCGCCCACGAGGAGGGGATGCTGACCTGCCCTTATGTGTTCACGGTCGAAGACGCGGTGGCGATGGCCAGGGCAGGAGCCGACCTACTGGTGCCGCACATGGGACTCACCACCAAGGGCACCATCGGCGCGCAGACCGCCCTCTCCCTCGACGACTGCGTGCCGCTGATCCAGGCGATGCACGACGCGGCGAAGGAGGTCAACCCGGAGATCCTGGTGCTCTGCCATGGGGGCCCGATCGCCGAACCCGAGGACGCCCAGTACGTGCTGGCCCGCACCAAGGGTGTGGTCGGCTTTTTCGGGGCCTCGAGCATGGAACGGTTACCCACCGAGGTCGCCATGACCGAGAACGCTAAGCGCTTCAAGCAGATTCAGCGGGGCGACTAGGCCGATCCAGGCACGCGGGGGGTGGCGCCGAACCTTTCGGCGCCCCGCCCGCCTGCTTCAGCGGCCGCCCGGGCTTGACGCCGGCGCTCCGCCGTGAAACCCTAAGGCGCCAGCCCCTGATACTCTGCCGCGCAATCCTACGACAGAACGGGTGGATGCGCTTCGCGGGCTCGCCGTCTGTACGCCGGGCCCCGCAACTTCGATATTCCGCGCCGCACCCGCGCAACAAGATCCTGGCTCGCCAAGATGTCGCTATACATATTGCGCGGTTGAGGTCAGGCTGCCCGGTCCTTCCTTCGGAGCGCTCCATCACGGCTCCGGATACAGGCCAGCACAACGTCAAGCGAAGTTCGCACCGAGCCACTGCACGCCTCCTCGGAATCACGTCGATGTCACATTCCTGGGCGGTGACAGATTCCTGCTCGTGGCCAGCGCGGGCGCTCACAACTTCGCACCTCTCTCCTCAGCCCGCGCGCCGCTACGCGCGCTGGCTGGGCGGGTCCCCTCGCGGACAAGGACTATCTCCCATGCCGAACGCCGGTTCTCGCCTCCGCTTCACGTGGCTCGGCGCACCTTTAGTCGTCCTTCTCTCGGCCTGCGCCATCGCCACCATCCCCCCGCCGGATGCCGCTGAGGTCGCACGTCTCGAAGCGGCACATCAGAGGGATCCGAACTCGCCTTCTACCGCACTCGCTCTGGCGTCGGCGTATCGCCTGACCGGACGAGCCGACGAAGCGCTGCCCCTGCTGGAGGAAGCCCGAGCGGAGAACCCGGGCGATGCCCGCGTCCTGCTGTTGCTCGGGACGCTGCGGGAGGAACAGGGCGACCTGGACGACGCCCTCGAGGCCTATCGGGCCTATCTCGAGGTGGAGAAGAGGGGCAGGTGGCCGACGGAGGTCGCTCGACGCATCCGGCTGCTGCAGCGAAAGGTGATGGTGGCGGAGGCGAAGCGCCTGGTGGCACAGGAGGCCGAGCTGGCCGACACCGAGCCGCAACCGGGGACCGTCGCCGTCTACCCGTTCCTGTACCGTGGCAACGACCCGCGCCTGGAGCCGCTCGGCCGCGCGCTTGCGGACCTGCTGACGACGGACCTTTCGCAGACCGAGCGTCTGAGGGTGCTAGAGCGGAGCCGCGTGCAGCTGCTGCTCGATGAGATGAGCCTCTCGCAGGAAGGCTATGTGGATCCGGCCACGGCGGCGAGAAGCGGGCGGCTGCTGCAGGCCGAGCACGTGGTGCAGGGCAGTCTCACTGGGAGCGGCGAAGACGTCGAGCTGCTGGCGACGGTGATGGACGTGCGCTCGGCCGAGAGCACCGGGCGAGTGGAGGAGCGCGATGCGTTGCGACGCCTCTTCGACGCGCAGCGACGCCTCGCTATCGGCATCTACGAGCGGCTGGGTATTCAGCTGACCCAGGCCGAGCTCGATCGCATCGGACAGCCTCCCACACAGAGCCTGGACGCGCTCCTCGCCTACGGCAGCGCGCTGGAAGCCGAGGACCGGGGCGACTTCGGCGCGGCTGCGGAGCTCTACCGCCAGGCAGCACGCCTCGACCCCAATTTCGACGCGGCAAATCAGCGTGCGATGCAGGCTGCGGCAATGAATCGTGCCCAGGAGCTGCCCACTCAAGCAATTACCGTCGCCGTAGTAACCGCGGTAGTCGAGAGGACGACGCCGCTCCTTCCAGACATCGGGCCGCCACTCCCACCGGAGAAGCCACCCGCAGTCGAGGCCTTCGATATTGGACCCTTCGGCGGACTCGGCATCCTCGACATCATCCTCAGCCGGCCAGGGGCCCCATGAGCCACCGCTCTGTGATGCGAGGCGCGCTGGCCATCTCGGGCCTCGCCTGGATTCTGAACGGCTCGGCCGCCCTCGCCCAGACGACCGTCGGAGAATCCTTCGAGATCTACACCTTTTCCGATCCGGAGGCGGTGGGCGCCAGATCTCTCACCGTTTTGTCGGCCCCGTTCAGTGTACGTGTGCCGATCCTGGGCTCATCCAGCACCCTCTCGCTGGAGGGAGCGTTTGCGCGGGGCGAGGTGGAGACGGTCCGTGGAAAGAGGTATGAGCTGCAGGGTCTGACCGACTCCCGTCTTTCGCTGGACCTGGCGGTTGCGGGCCCGCTCCGCGCGGCCTTCATCGCGGCGCTGCCGACGGGGGTGCAGAGCATGACTGCCGACGAAGCCCGGGTGGCGGCTCTCGCTTCCTCGTACCTGCTCCCGCTGCGGGTGAACTCCTGGGGCAGTGGCGGAGGCGTGGGAGGCGGCGCCTCGCTCACGCAGGCCTTCGAGGGCTCAGGCTTGAGCGTCTCTGCCTCCTATCTCGTGAAGCGCGAATACGACGCGTTCAAGAACGGTGGCCAGGCGTATCGTCCTGGCAACCAGCTACTCCTGCGGGCGTTCGGCTACGTCGACCTCTCCCCCTCTGCTCGGTTCACCCTTCAAGGGGGCTACTCGAACCGCGCTGAGGACCAGATGAGCGGGGCCGGCATCTATCGATCGGGTGACCAACTGGAGGCGGTGGGTGCGCTCACCTTCGCCGCGGGGGCTCGAGGCAATGCAATCACCTATGCGGGTTGGATGCACCGCGGAGAGGGTGAGCGGGCGGAGATCTTCGGGGGCGGCTCGGCGCCGGGGGAGGATCTGCTCCTGTTCGGCGCGGGGCTACGCACGCCACTGGGCTCCGTCGTGTTGGCGCCGTCGGCAGACGCGCGCGTCTACCGGAACGACGACGGCGTGGGACAGGGCTACGTCGGCAGCGCCATGATCGGCCTGGAGGTGCCGAGTGGAGGGGTGACGCTCATCCCGGCGATCCGCGGCCGCTATGGGAACGTAGACGTCCGCTCGGGAAGCTCCAGTAGCTTCACGGGTGCCGAGTTCAGCCTGTCCGTGCGCATGGGAGGCCGCCCATGAGCCGCTCGAAGATGCGCCGGCTGGGATCGGCCGCTGCGCTCGCCGCCCTCCTGGCCGCTGGATGCAAGGACGGATTCTTCGCGCCCTCGGCGCCCGCGCTCGGCAGCGCCGGCATGCGGATCAGTTACCAGTTCGTCCCGGGCGAGAGCGGCGGGGCCGCGGAGGCCTTCGACAAGGCGGATTCCGTTCGCGTCGAGCTCTGGCGGGGCGACGTGGCCGCTCTCGACTCGACGCTCGCGCTACCTGCACCCGGCTCTACGCGTCCGGTACAGGTCTCGATCGAGATGGAACAGCCTGAAGAGCCGTTCCTTCTTGTGCTCGAGCTCCGGGCGGGGGCGGCTCCCATCTTCTCCGCCGAGTCCGAGGTCGTATTGCGCCAGGGGGAGGTGGTGACGGCGACACCGGGGCTCGTGCCTATTGCCGCGGAGATCCACGTCGAGGACCGGTACGGGCCTCTCACCGCCATCGGCGACTCTCTGCGGCTCAGCGCCCACGCCCTCTTCGCCACGGGCGATACGATTGCCGGCGCGCCGCTCACCTGGGAGATCCTTGACCCGGACGTGATCAGCCTTACGCCCGCGGGCGTCGCAGAAGCGCTCGCGGAGGGCGAGGCGCGGGTGCGGGTGACAAGCGGAGAGCTCTCCGCAGAGTCGGTGGTGGAGGTGCGGGCCACGGAAGCCGAGATCGAAATCGTCCCCGAGCAGATCGAGCTCGAGGTGGGCGACTCGGCACGGATTACCGCGATCGTGCACGACGTCAACGGCAATCCGCTGCCGCGCACGGCGCAGTTCTCCAGCGCCGACGAAACGGTCGCCACGGTCGATGGAACCGGTATGGTGCGCGCGGTCGGGGAAGGGGAGACCACCATCGAGGCCCAGGCGGGCTCCGCGCCGCCGGCAACCGTGCCGGTGATCGTGAGCCGCGTGCCGGTAGGATCCGTGATCGTGACGCCCGACTCGGTGGGCCTGCTGGTGGGTTCCACCGTGCAGCTCTCCGCGCGCGTGGAGGCGGCGGATGGAAGCGTTCTCCCGGGTCGCCCCGTCGGCTGGGCAAGCACAGACACCTCCATCGCCCGAGTATCCGCCGACGGTCTGGTCACGGCAGTCCGAGCCGGCGTCGTCGACATCACGGCGACGAGCGAGGGTCAGTCCGGACAGGCGCGCGTCACGGTTCAGAACCCCACGCCGGTCGGGAACGCGATCTCACCGGCCAGCACGACGGCAAGCACGGACGGGCTCACGATCACGATCACGGGAACGGGATTCGTCACCAGTACCCAGGCGCTATGGGAAGGTGAGGAGCGCCCGACGACGTATGTGAGCCCCGCAGAGCTTCGGGTGCAGCTTCAGCCCGGCGATCTGCGTCTGCCGGGCTCGTATGTGGTCGACATCGTCTCACCCGGACCTGGCGGCGGCGAGGCAGAGCCGCTGGTGTTTTCGGTCGACAGAGCGACCCCCTTCGTCGAGACGCTGCCCCCATCGGCCATCGGCGAAACTGACGTGGTCCTCGCGGGAAGCATCGACGCGGCAGGACTCGATTACGAGTACGCGTTCCTGTTCTCCGCGAGCCCGGATAGCGTAGCGTCCATCCAACCGGGTGTGGAGTTCACGCCTGGCAGCGGCGCGGGAACGGTCACCCAACTGGTTGAGGGTCTCGGCTCAGGGTTGGAGTACTTCTATCAGCTGGTCGTCGTCGGCGAATCCATCGACACTACGTATGGCGGCGTCCAGAGCTTCGAAACCGTCAACAACACGCCGGTAGTCGAGGACATCGCGCCCGATACCGTTTTCACGAACGACCCGTTCACGCTCACGGTCCTCGGCAGCAACTTCCACCCCGGCCTGATCATCGCCATTGGTGAGATGACGCTCCAGACCACGTTCATCAGCGAGACGGAGGTCAGTGGCCAGGTACTGTCGGGGTTCCTGGAGGTGGAAGGGGTCTATCCGGTCGCCGTGGTCGACCCCGACACGAATGAGTTCTCCAATTCGGTGGACCTGACCGTGCTACCCGAGCCGCAATGAATTCCTTCTCGAGCCAGATTTCTGTGGCCGGGTAGCTCGACGGCCGGGCTTTGGTGATAGCGATGTGATCCGCTGGACTGCCGTGACCGATCGCATTCGGACGATCGTGTCCTAGGAGGACAGCTCCGCGCCGGGACATCCGGCGCAAGGACCCAGCAGCACGGCTCCCCACACAGGGCGGCCCCGGGATGAGGGATCCCCGGGGCCGCCTGTCTTCAGCTTGGCTTCGGGCGGCGACTGCTGTGATGAAGGTCACTCCGACGGCGCCAAATGCTGGGTATCCATTGCCGGAGGATCAGGCAAACACTCCTGTGGACCGCGGTTCCCGCCGCCGGGAGGAGGTGATCCACGCCCTGTTCCGAATCGCACTCCAGGCTGGCGGGAATGAGCGGGGAAGGAGCCATCATGGAGCACTGGCAATTGCGCGAGCGGTGGATTCGAAGGATACCGCGTCATACTGCGAACGACCTTGAACCTGGCGAGCGGGTCGGCATCATTCTCGTGGCTCTCCTGGGTCTCACCGGGATCCTCGGGACGCTCGTAGCGGCCTGGTGGATAGCCCTGACGTGAGCCCGGCGACGACGCAGGCGATCGAGGTGCCGCAATCACGGCTACGCCCGCCGCTACACGATGTTCGGCCAACGTTGGTTCCCCCGCGGGTGCCACGGGCGTCGTGGAGGCCGTCCTGTTCGCGAATGCAGCACCGCCTGACCAACGTATCCGCGAGCACCGCCCCGGAGTGTCGGGAGTTGTTCTCTTATGCCGTCCTGAGATCCCCGTACTCGAGCGCGGGCGGACTGGTCGGATAGCGAGCTGATAGGCCGACTAGGGATTCTCCTCACGAAGCTCAACTGCCGGCGTCGTCGTCATCCGCCCCCTTGCGGTCGCCCACGCCAGCTCGCCATCTGCTGGCTCGTCGTCCCGCGTGACACACCGGGCGGAGCACGGCCCCCTGACCGCGACCGCGCGCGACTCGGCGCCCGTCCGGTACTCCCCCACTTCCTCACAGACCATCGCCTGCGCGGCCTTCTGGCGATATCCTCCTGTCGCTCGTGCCCGCCGACGGGTGGCGGGAACCGCCTCACAGAGACACGAACACGGAATGGTCCCCGATCTCGATTTTGCCACCACCCTGCCCATCCCGCTGATCCTGAGCAGTGGACTGCTCGTTGTCTCGGTCATCGTGCTCAGGTTGATTGCAGCTCGGTTCATTCACAGCCACGTGCAGGCGCCGGAGCTGCGGCGTCGCTGGCTGGTTCAGACGCGAAACGGCCTGGCGCTGCTGCTGATCCTGGGCCTGGTAACGATCTGGGCGGAGGAGCTGCGCACCATCGCCATCTCCATCGTCGCCATCGCGGTCGCCTTCGTGGTGGCCACCAAGGAGCTGATCCTGTGCATCACGGGATCGATCCTGAAGATGGCGTCGCGCTCGTTCGTGATCGGCGACAGGATCCAGATCAAGGAGTTCCGCGGCGACGTCATCGACCAGAACCTGCTGGCAACGACGATCCTCGAGGTGGGGCCGGGCAAGCTCACGCACCAGCGGACCGGCCGCATGGCGGTGATTCCGAACTCGCTGTTCGTGTCGGAGCCGGTGATCAACGAGAGCTACACCCACGACTACATCCTGCACGTCTTCACGATCCCGTACAAACGGGAGGATGACTGGCAGAGCGCGTCGGAGGCGCTCCTCGCTTCCGCACGCCGCCACTGCGCGCCGTACCTCGACGACGTGCGCCGCCACATGGAGCAGCTCAGCCGTCAGCGCGGGCTCGACATCCCGAACGTCGAGCCGCGCGTCACCATCCAGGTGCCCGCTGCCGGCGAGGTCCACCTGGTGGTGCGCGTGCCGGCGAGATCCAGCGAGCGGAGCTACATCGAGCAGCAGATCATGCTGGACGTGCTGGGCGCACGTTCGGCATGATTGCGGCTGGAACCGCCTGAAAAGAGAGCGTCGGATCGGTCCCGGTCATCATCCTCGCAGGAGTCGAGTGGAGAAGGGACGGGTTTCGAAGCGAACGCTTCGGGTGCACTCCTCCCGAGGATGACCGGAACCCGCTCCAAGCGCTTGCTCGCCGTTCGCTCCCGTCGTACCATCCATTCTCCTCGAACCACCGCTCACCGCCGCCACCGCCTCAGCGCCGCGGTGGCCGTGCAACCGACCGCCCCACCGACCGGACGATGACCATGGAGCGCCTGGTGTCCTCTCCTCCGCCCGCATCCGCAGCCACTCAGGCACCGCCTCAGGCTCCCGCGCGGGCTTCCATCGCGGTTCCGGGTACCGCCGCACCGCCGCCCGGCTCAGGGCGCCTGACCTCGCTCGACGTCTTCCGGGGCTTCACCATGCTGTTCATGGCCTCGGAGATCATGCGCATCCCGCAGGTGGCGCGGACCTTTGACAACACGGTTGCCCAGTGGATCGCGTGGTCGCTGGACCATGTCCCGTGGGTGGGCGCCTCCCCTTGGGACCTGATCCAGCCGGCGTTCATGTTCATGGTAGGGGTGTCGCTGCCCTTCTCGCTGGCGAGCCGCCGCGCCAGGGGGCAGTCCTTCCGCCACATGCTGGGACACGCTATCTACCGGGCGGTGGTGCTGATCCTCCTGGGCATCTACCTGCGCTCGAATGGACGGCCTCAGACGTACTTCACCTTCGAGGACGTCCTCACCCAGATCGGCCTCGGCTACGTCTTCCTCTTCCTGCTGGCGCACGTACGGCCGACGGTGCAGTGGCTGTCCGCCGGCTTGATCCTGTTCGGATACTGGCTCGCCTTCGCTCTCTTCCCGCTGCCCGGTCCCGGCTTCAATACCGCCAGCGTGGGTGTGCCGCCAGACTGGCCGCACCAACTCCAAGGTTTCGCGGCACACTGGAACAAGAACACGAACTTCGCGGCCTGGTTCGACCAGTGGTTCCTGAACCTCTTCCCGCGCGAGGAACCCTTCGTCTACAACCGCGGAGGGTATCTCACCCTCAACTTCATCCCCTCCCTGGCCACGATGATGTTCGGCCTGCTGGCGGGTGAGCTGTTGCGAACCCGACGGGAAGCGTCGGAGAAGCTGCGGATGATGCTCGCCTTCGGCGCGCTGGGCATCGTGCTGGGGCTCCTGCTGCACGTGCTCGGCGTGGTTCCCCTGGTCAAGCGGATCTGGACCCCATCCTGGGCGATCTTCAGCGGCGGCTGGGCCGTGCTGTTCCTCGCGTTCTTCTACTACGTGCTGGACATGAAGGGATACCGGCGCTGGGCCTTCCCCTTCCTGGTGGTGGGGATGAACTCGATCGCCATGTACGTGCTGGTGCACGAGACCACCGGATACATCGTCGACACCATGCGCATCCACCTGGGGAGCGGCTTCTTCGAGCTCTTCGGAGCGGAGTTCGAGCCGATCACCAGCGGAGGGGCTGCGCTCCTGGTCCTCTGGCTCACGCTGTTCTGGATGTACCGGAGGCGGATCTTCCTGAAGGTCTGAGGAGGGAAGCTGCGCCGCGCCGCCATCCGCCGGCGGCCTTTTCCCGTCGCCTGGAGGTGGCCTTCAGTGGCGGCCATCTCCAGGCGATTGTTTCCGGGGTCTGCCTGGGTAGGTTTGCACCCGCCTCTACTGCCGCCGGCTTTCTCCAACGCAGAAGGCAGCGTGCTCCTACGAACTCTCGCCCGTACCGGCGTCTCATCGGCCCCGCTCGGAACCCGGATGCGGTCCGCGCCGACTGGTGCCGTCACTCTCCCGGGAGCCGGCTGAGGTCCGGTCCTCTATCGGCTGTCCGCGGGCGAGCTCGCGGCCACGGCACGCAGCATGTCGGTGGCGGAGACCACTCCCAGCAGGCGCGAGCCGTCCATCACCAGGATGCGATGAATCCCGAGCCGCAGCATCTGGGCGGAGGCTTCCTGTGCCGTGGCCTCAGGCGGCAGCGAGAAGACGCGCTGACTCATGACCTCCGAAACGGTGTGCTCCTCGAGAACGTCCCATTCGGGGCCCGAGCTGGCGCGGAAGCGCTCGTCCACCGGCGCTCCCGCATCTTCCCACAACTCGAGGAAGTAGGCGGCGGGGGGCTCTTCTCCTTCGACCCACTCCTCCGCCGGCTGCCACTCTCCCCACTCGACCTGATCCGGTCGCTCCGCGGGTACTCCGGGCGTCGATCCCTGGAAGGCGATGACGTCGGTGACGGACAGCACACCGACCACCTCCTGCCCGACGACGACCGGGGCCCCGCTAACCTTGTGCGCCGACAGCACCTCGACTGCACGGCGCAGGGAGTCGTCCGGCGAGAGCGTGACGACCTCGGTTGTCATCAACTCGCTCAGGGTCGGACTGCTGCCGAATGCTGTGGATTGTTGCGGCATCTCGTCCTCCCTTCCTCCTTCAATAGGGCTTCAGTAGGGTCCTGCCTTCATCGGAGCCGTGTGCTTCTCCGCGAACACTGGTGCTGGTTCATCCCCCCGTCAGTCGCGGATTGCCGGAGAACCGTGTCGGGAAGATGCCGATCCGTGGCCGCGCCACCACCCGGAGCGAGCGCGATGCGCGATACCGGAACGAGCCGGCTACCCGAACGAACCCACCCGAACCTTCCGTGCCGATGCGTAGCTCTCCCTACGCCTCTCGCGGGCGTTTTCTGACTCCCGCGCAGAGCTGGGGCGCTAAGTTGTAGTGCGGGCGAGGATTGGCGTGGTAGCGCGGTACCGGCCGGTAGGACGCTCCCTACAGGCGGATGCCGCAGCGTACCCCGCAAGGCGAGGAGACGGTTCGGGGCGCAATACCTGGGATCGATTGGCCAGCGCTCGGGAACCAGCCCCGGACATGAAGAGCGGGCGCCAATAGACCGCTTGCCCACAAGCCGCTATGGCAGCACAACCCAGCACCGCATGCTGATTGCGGTCCTGGGGCGCTGCGACTTGCAGAGCAGGAGGTACACATGGTCAGAGTCAACCAAGCCGGATGGGATCGGATTCTGCGGATCCTGGTGGGGGGCCTCCTCGTGCTCCTCGCCTGGGGCGACCCATCGCGATCGTGGCTCGGGGCGCTGGCAGGGATCGTGGGCGCGGCGCTCCTGGTGGCGGGGCTAGTCGGATGGTGTCCGATTTACTCGGCGCTGGGGATCAGTACCCGACGTCGACCACGTTCACAGAACGCGGAATCGTAGGGTGAGGGGCGGGATTACTTCATTCGCGACCCGAAACGGCTCAACGGGGGGAGCTCATGCCGCTTCCGATTCGCTCCGTGCTCGTTGCCACCGACCTGTCGGACTCATCAGACGAGGTGCTACGCGCGGCGGCTCAGATCGCGTCGCTGGCCGGCGCGGACCTTCACGCGGTGCACGTGGAGCCGGCGGAGGTCACCTTCCTGGGGGTGATCGAGAGCGCTCCGGAGATACAGGAGCGCCTCGATCGGGCTCGCGGTGCACTGGCGGCGCAGCTGGAGCGCGTAGGGATTGAACAGACCGTCGCGAGCGCGCGCCTCGAGGTGAATTCCGCGCACCGAGGCATCTACGAGCGCGCCCATGAGGTGTCCGCGGACCTCATCGTCCTCGGGCCGCACCGACACCGCCCCTTGCCGGAGAGACCGCTCGGCACGACGGCGGATCGGCTTATCCGGACCAGCGACGTGCCCTGCCTGATCGTCAGACATCCTATCAACCTGCCGCTCCGGAAGGTGCTGGTCGCGACCGACCTGTCGCACCCGGCCCAGCTGGCGATGAACGAGGCATTTACCTGGGCCGCGGCGCTCGGCGTCCCACCGAGGTCGGACGAGCGAGAGCCCACGACCGTGGTGGTTGCCTACGTCGTGCCGCTACGCGCCGAAGTCGCACGATCGTTTGTGAGCCTCGACTTCTATCGGGAGCAGCTAATGGAGCAGATCGGCATCGCCCGGCAGAAGGTGCCCCCGGAGGTACCCGTGAAGGTGCAGCCGGAGATCCTGCAGAACGTCTCACCGGTCGAGGAAATCCTGCGCCTCGCCAGCGCGGATGTCGATCTGCTCGTACTTGGCACCCACGGTCGCGGAGCCCTGGCACGGGCGCTGATCGGAAGCGTCTCGTCGGCCGTGGTACGCCAGGCGGAATGCCCGGTCCTGCTGGTCCCTCCAATCCTGGATGTCAGACCGTCGCAGGCACGGCCCAGCGCGGGTGACTAGCGCAGCGGACGCTCCGAAAATCTGCTGCCAACCGACACGCCCCGCGCCGTAGGACGCTGCTCCATCCTCCCACGGCTACCCCGGCTGATGGAACCTCCGACCGCCGGCGGTGGTCCGCGCCTTCTCCCGCCATGCCATGAGTCGCCATACCACCGGATCGTGACCAAAGTCACGGTCTGGGAGCACCGCCGTTGCCAGGTTGAGAATCGATCTCAACGGTGCAGACGCTGGCCGCCTTCCGGACCGCTGGCGGAGCGGGCTGCGCGGGGGTCGACCGGTGTGCACGCACCTTCCCGGCACAAGGCAACGGCGAGGAGAGATGCTCCAGGCATTCATCATTGTGCTTCGGGAGGGGTTCGAGGCTTTCCTGATCGTGGCGATCACGATCGCGTACCTCCGACGAACCGGGAGGACGGCGCTTCTCTTCGCCGTCCACGCGGGGATCGCAGCCGCGCTGCTCGCCAGCGCGATTCTCGGTTGGATCCTGATGCAGGGGGCGAACCTCCCTCTCTGGGAGGGATTGCTGGGCCTGCTCGCCCTTCCCCTGGTGGTGGGGCTGGTGGTGCACATGTGGAGGGAAGGTCCGCGGATGCGCGGCCGGATCGAGGGCAGGATCGAAGCCAGCGTCTCTCGGCCCGCTACCGGCTCCGCTGCAGCCGGGATCTTCATCTTCACCGCGCTCATGGTCGCGCGTGAAGGAATGGAGACGGCGCTGCTCCTCTTCCAGGTCCGGCAGGGGCGTCTGCTCGCCGGAGCGGCCCTGGGGCTGGTCGGCGCGCTCGCCATGGCGTGGCTGTGGGTCCGGGTGGGACACCGGATCGACCTGCGTCGCTTCTTCCAGGTGACCGGAATCTTTCTGCTCCTCTTCAGCGTGCAGATCGCCATCACCTCGTTTCACGAGCTCGCCGAAGCCGGAGTGCTGCCTGGCAGCACGGCATTGCACGTGGCCACGGAGCCCTACGGACCCGAAGGCGTGTACGGACGCTGGCTCGTGCTGCTGATGGTGGCTACACCAGCCGCGTGGCTCGCGGGCGCCTGGTTGCTCGATCGGATCGGCTGGCGAGCGGAACACGGGTTGTGAGCAAGCGCATGGAGCGGCCGTTCGACGAGTCGACGCCCGGCGCCGTGCCGGACAACGAGGACCTCACACCGTCCATGGTGCGCGCCGCGTTGGCGGAGGTGCGTTATCCGGGCCTTAATCGCGACCTCGTCTCCTTCGGGATGGTGCGCTCCGTCGCCGTCCGCAACGGCCGGGTGCACGTCTCACTGGTGCTGTCGAGCACCCGTGAGGAGGTGCCCGAGCTGCTCCGAAGGGAGATCCGCGAGAAGCTCATCTCCATCGGTGCGGTGCGCGTGGAGGTGCAGATCCTACCCCCGGAGCGTCGTGCCCCGGGAGTCCCGGATCCCTGGGCCGGCCGCGGGCGACTGCCCGGCGTATCGCGAATCGTCGCGGTCGGCTCCGGCAAAGGCGGGGTAGGGAAGAGCACCGTCGCGGCCAACCTGGCGCTCGCGCTGCGTTCGGAAGGTCTGCGAGTAGGGCTGATGGATGCCGACATCTACGGGCCGTCCATCCCCATCATCCTCGGGATCGAGGACGGTGCTCAACGCGTCCGGATGAGCGAGGACAAGAAGATCCTGCCACTCGAAGCCCACGGGCTTGCCGTGGTCTCCTTCGGCTTCTTCCTGGGCCCTCAGTCTCCAGCGGTCTGGAGGGGACCGATGGTGAGCAAGGCGGTCAAGCAGTTCTCCCGCGGGGTCGTCTGGCCCGAGCTGGACGTGCTGGTGGTCGATCTCCCTCCGGGAACGGGTGACGTCCCGCTGTCGCTGGCGCAGTCGGTAGTGGTCGACGGAGGGATCGTGGTCACCACGCCGCAGCGTCTTTCCGTGCAGGAGGCGGAGAAGGCGGTGGGGATGTTCCGCAAGCTCGAGGTGCCAGTGCTCGGCATCGTCGAGAACATGTGCTACACCGCCTGCGCCTGCGGGCGCCGATCCCATCCCTTCGGTCGCGGCGGTGGCACAGTGTTGGCTCAGCGGAGCGGGGTGCCCCTGCTGGTGGAAGTTCCTTTCGAGGAGCCGGTGATGGAGGGAGAGGATCGGGGCGCCCCGCCTGTACTGGAGAGCCCACGGGGAACCGCGGCGTCGGCCTTCGGGGCGCTGTCCCGAGCCATCATCGAGGCGCTGGGGTTCACCCGGATGGAGGATGACGAGTACGCCGTAGAGAGATCCCCGACAGGGCTCACCGACGAACCCCGGCAGCCGGCCAGTGGCGCCCTGGCTAGACTTGGAGGATAGAGTCCGATTGGCACCTTCAGGAGCGGCTGCATGGCCTTCCCACCGAAACCTCCACCGTGCACCACCGATCCCACCGGCAAGGCGGGTATCGCGGATGACCTCGTGGAGAAAGTCCGCCGCGCCAACGCGCTGGCCGGGGCCGAGGCGCAGGTCAGCGAAAAGTTGCGACGGGTGATCGATCGCTGCACCGGCGAAAAGCAATCCGTCCCCTTCCCTGGAAGCGGCACCCGCCGTCGCCCCGACGTCGATCGTCGCCCGCCGGCAAGCGGTCCGAGCGTACGAGTGCGGCCATAGTTCCCTGGATCAATCGCATCAGCTCGGCCAGGAAAGTCCGGCCGCGGCCACTTCTTGGAGATGGTCTCAGAGCTGGCCTCAGGCTGGTCTCAGGGCCGCCGGTCCAGCAGAGGATGACGCTCGGACGCGAGGCCGATGAGGTCGTTCAGCGCTGGCATCATCCGCCGGACCGCGTTGCGCCCCTCCTCGATGGTGGATCTGCCCCGCGTGAACTCGAACGAGGGCACCTGCAGGACGCGCGGAGTCAACAGCAAGTCCGGAGGATCGCCGGCGAGGCGGGAGCGGCTGAGGCGGATCTGCATGATGTCGAACGCCGACTGCACCACCCAGCCGAAGGGTGGGGGAGAGTTGTTGCTGGCGGGCGCTTGAGCGGCGTCGACCCCGCTGGGCTCGGTGGCGGCGGACGGCGACCGATCCGCCCCGTCGCGCACGACGGCCGGCCGCGCGGGGCCGACCCCACCGCGCGAGGAGCGCTGGAGGGAAGCCCCGTGCAGGTCCACCGCGATCACCAACTCCGCCCCGAGCACCCGACAGAGGTTGACCGGCACGGGATTGACCAACCCGCCGTCGGCGAGCCAACGCCCCTCGCGAAACACGGGAGTAAAGAGTCCCGGGATTGAGATCGAGGCGCGGATGGCATCCAGCAGGGAACCTTCCTGAAGCCAGATCTCCGACCCCGATCCCAGGTCCGTTGCCACCGCGGCGAAGCGTCGAGGTAGTTCCTCGATGGTGATGTCGCCGAGATGCTTCCGGTACAGGTCGATCAGCCGCTTGCCGGCAATCGCTCCTCCGCCGCCGAGCGTGAAGTCCAGCAGCGCGAGGACTTCCCGGCGGGTCAGCTGCATGACCCACGACTCGAGCTCACCCAGCTTCCCGGCCGCGTAGATTCCTCCCACCAGCGCCCCGATGGAGGTGCCGCAGATGATCTGGGGCTCGATGCCACGCTCGGCGAGCGCGGCGAGAACCCCGATATGCGCCCAGCCACGGGCCGATCCGCCTCCCAGGGCGATGCCGATGACGGGTGCGGGAGTGGTGGCAGCCATGACGAACCTACCCTGGTGGATGAGGGCAGACAGTATGGAGGCGGGCGCAATTCGAGTACCGTAACGTTTGAGGCCCCTCAAGCCGGTACGCAATCGCCGCTCGCCCGCTCCGTGACCCGCTCGAGGTCGCCGTCGAGCGCGCCGGCAAGGCGTCGGTCGTGCCCGTAGAGGTCCTCTCGAAACTGAAGCTGGCCGGCCGAGTCGACCCAGACCGTGGTGTAAAAGATGTGCACCGGGATGGACTCCTGCAGCGCCACCGTCCGCTCGACGCGGCGACTCATCCCGGCTGCGATCTCCTGCCGGCTATCCGGGCTACCTGGCTCGCAACGGCATCGAGTGGGTGCGCGACGGATCGGGGTATCGCCTGCGGCAGGCTCCCGGAGCGTCGGCGTCTGTCGGGGGATGACGGCCCGGGCGTGGGGAGGATCACGATGTGGCTTCGGTGCAAGGACCCGCAGTGCGGTGGCGCTTAAGTTAGCGCTTCCGCACTACAGGCCATCCACACCCGCTCCCAGGCCGAGCCCGTGCAGGCACTCGGAACTGCAGGACGGCTGGACGGGATCATGCGTTGTCGGCGAATGCCGATCTGGTGCTTCCAGCTTTCACGGCCGCGAAAATGAGACACGGGGACGATCACGGGTCCGGCGAGCATGCCGGTCGGCAGTCAACGGAGAATGACCCTCCCACGCGGGAGCCAGCCGAGCCTCCCGCCATCGCACGCGACATCCATGGTGGTCGCGAAGCGCGGGTAGGCCAGGCAGCCCACGACGGCCATGCGGCGCACGCCGGCCAGCCAGGCCACGACGGCAACGTCGTGCACGGCGGCCCCAACGACCGCGCAGCCCCCGCGCGGGTCGACCATGCGGGTGACACCCGTCATGACGTCAACGTTGCTCACACTGGCCATGACGAGCACGTAGGCCAGGACCAGCACGCCGCCCACGGTGCCCACACCGACCAGGACCAGCACGTCGGTCGCGATGCACACGCCGCTCACGACAGGCACGCCGGCCACAGCGCCGAGCTCTTTCGCAACCGCTTCTGGGTCTCGCTCGCCCTCACGATCCCCACCATCGTCTGGGGCCATCTGCTGACGCGGCTCACCGGGTACACACCACCCGTCTTTCCCGGCTCGCAGTGGATCGCTCCGCTCCTCGGAACCGCCGTCTTCGCCTACGGCGGACGCGTCTTCCTGCAGGGGGCCTGGCGCGAGCTGAAGGACCGCCTCCCGGGGATGATGACGCTCATTTCCCTGGCGATCACCGTCGCATTCGTCTTCAGCCTGGTGGTCACCTTCGGTTACCCGGGGATGGCGCTGTGGGAGGAGCTCTCCACGCTGGTGACCATCATGCTCCTCGGTCACTGGATGGAGATGCGCTCCATCTCCCAGGCTCGGGGAGCTCTCCAGGAGCTGGCAAAGCTGCTCCCTAATACGGCCGAGCGCGTCGTGGACGGAGGAACGGAAGAGGTTCCCCTGGACGCGCTGCGCACTGGCGACCTGGTGCTCGTCCGACCAGGGATGAGTATCCCCGCGGACGGCGTGGTTCGACAGGGCGAGAGCGCCGTCAACGAGTCGATGCTCACTGGCGAATCGCGACCCGTGGAGAAGGCAGAAGGGGACGAGGTCATCGCCGGGACCGTGAATGGACGGGGCTCGCTCCGCGTCGAGGTCACCCGCACGGGGGAGGGCACGGCCCTCGCCGGCATCATGCGCCTCGTGAGCGAAGCGCAGAGCTCCCGATCGCGCTCTCAGGCACTGGCCGACCGGGCCGCCTTCCTCCTGACACTGATCGCCATCGCGGCGGCCGTGGTCACGCTGACCGCGTGGGCCCTCCTCGGCGCCCCCTGGGGCTTCACCATCGAGCGAGTTGTCACGGTACTGGTGATCGCCTGCCCGCACGCGCTGGGGCTCGCGATTCCTCTCGTGGTCGCGATCTCCACCACGCTGGGCGCCAAGGGCGGGCTCCTGGTGCGAGATCGACGCGGGCTCGAGGAGGCCCGGAAGCTGAATGCGATCGTCTTCGACAAGACGGGCACCTTGACGCTAGGCGAGCACCGGGTGGTCGAGTTGGTCACCGCCGAGGGAGTGACGCGCGAAGAAGCCTTGCGCATGGCTGCCGCCGTCGAGCAGGACGCCGAGCACCCCGTGGCGCACGCCATCGTCGAGAGTGCCCGCGAACAGGGGCTGGAGATCCCTCCCGCAAGCAACTTCGAGGCGATCCCCGGCTGCGGCGTGCGGGCGATGGTGGAGGGCAGGGACGTGCGGGCGGGTGGACCGAATCTGCTGAACCGGCTGGGCGTGGAGCCTGACGCGGAGATGCGCTCGGCCATCGAGCGGTTCGCCGAGGGTGGCCAGGGCGCCATCTACCTCGTCGAGAACGGCCGTGCCCTCGCCGCCTTCGCGGTAGCCGACGCCATCCGGCCGGAGTCGTACGACGCGGTGCGGCGGCTGCACGAGCGTGGGATCGAGGTCGTGATGCTCACCGGCGACGCAGAGGCGGTCGCCCACACGGTCGCGCGCGAGCTGCGGATCGACACCGTCTTCGCCCAGGTGCTCCCTGAGGACAAGGCCGAGAAGATCCGGCAGCTCCAGCGCCAGGGGAAGCGCGTGGCCATGGTCGGAGACGGGGTCAACGACGCCCCGGCGCTGCTCGCCTCGGACGTAGGCGTGGCAATCGGCGCCGGGACCGAGGTCGCGGTCGAAGCCGGCGACGTGGTCCTGGTGCGCAGCGATCCGCGCGACGTCCCGCGCATCATCGAGCTGAGTCGGGCGACCTACCGGAAGATGATCCAGAACCTCTGGTGGGCCGCCGGCTACAACATCGTCGCCATCCCGCTGGCGGCGGGGGTGTTGCAACCGTGGGGAATCCTGCTCCACCCGGCGCTCGGTGCGGTGCTCATGTCACTCTCCACGGTGATCGTCGCCGTCAACGCCCAGCTGCTGCGAAGGATAGCGTCGCGGCCGGGATGGTGAGCGGCTCGGCCGATCCGACACCGACGCGCCCGCCGGACGGTAACGCGGACATCAACAGCCGGGTTGGTGGCCGCCTGCAGTCCACAACCCCAACCCTCACGGCTCCCTTTTTCACACCAGATCGTCGATCTCCCCACAGCCGTCGCGAAGAAGCTCCGACAGCCTCCCGACGGCCGCCCGCTAACTTCGGCGAGGAAGCTGACGGCGCCTGTACCTATCCGGCGCCGAACCATCCACCTTCGGGGGAGGAGACCATGCTATTCTCCGAACGCAGCCTGTGGACGATGATCCACGGTGTCGTCCTCGGTGGCGGCGGGCTGCTGGCCCTCGCGGCCGCCCTCGCGGCGATCTACCTGCTGATCCCACGCCCCCAGGACGGAGGCGTCGCGGTCGATCGATCGCGGTCTATCGCCGGCCTGACCGGATTCAGCGCACTGATGCTGTGGCTCGCCACGCTGGTGGGCACGTACGTCATCTTCCCCCCGTATCGCGCGACACCGCCCGACGGCGCAACGGATCTGGCCGCTTACCCACGCGCGCTGCTCCTGGCCGATCCTTCGAACGAGTGGCTGCACCGTTTCGCGATGGAGTCCAAGGAACACGTTCCCTTCATCGCCTCCATGCTGGCGACGGCGGTCGCCTTCGTCGCCTGGCGCTACCGTCAGCGTCTAACGCGCGAGCCGTCCCTTCGTCGGATGGCAACGGCGCTACTGGCCATCGCCTTCGCGCTCGTTGCCTACGTGTCGCTGCTGGGGGTCTTCGTGAACAAGGTTGCGCCGCTGCAATAGGGGGCACTGGAACGCCGGCGCACTGCAGCTCGAGAGGAGGACCAAGATGGCGATTCGCGACAGAGAAGTGACCGTTTCGGTCAGGGTGGCCACCCATCAGTCGAATGGCGCGGGAATGGCGGCCTACCTGGCGGCGGGAATCGGGGTCTTCGCGATGGGGCTCGTGGTGACCCTCAGCGAGATGGGGCTGCTGACCCTTCCCGTGCTCTACGAGCCGGCCGGCGGCGTCTCGTCCCGAACGACCGCAGCCGTGCTGATCTGGCTCGTGAGCTGGGGAGCGCTGCACCTCCGCTGGCGGGATTCGGAGCTGAACCCGCGGATGATCACCATCGGCACGCTGCTGCTGGTGCTGCTGGGTCTGCTCGGCACCTTCCCGCCTTTCTGGGAAGTGGTCGCTTGAGCAGTGGTCGTCCAGGATGCCCTGGAGGTTCAGCAACGGTCAGTGCCCCACGCCCATCGGCGGCGAGTTGCGGAGCGCATCGCGCGCGGCATCCGGGGAGACGAGCAGCTGAGGGCAGGTGGCGGCCTCGACCACAGCGGCTGAGACACTGCCGAGCTCCGAGGCAGCGGTGATAACCCTGCGTGTGCCCAGCACGAGCAGGTCGACGGGCTCCGATCGAGTCTGCGCCAGAATCGCCTCGGCCGGGTCGACTCCGGTAACCAGGCGGCTGTCGACATCGACGTGCGCCGCGTCGGCTCCGGTCGCGCGTAGCCGCTCGACCTCGGCCTGAAGGGCCGCGCTCCGGCTCTTGGCGTCCGCGTTGCGGGCCACGTGCAGCACGGTCAGGCTCGCCCGGCGCCGCGGAGGGCGCAATGCCGAGGCCCACGACAGCGCCACGACCAGCGCCCCGGCGCTCGACTCCGAAAGGTCGACCGCCGCCGTAACCCGCTCCAGCGGCAGCCGGAGGTCCTCGGGAACCACCAGGCAAGGGCAGGGCGCTCCGCGGACGACCGCGGCCGCGGTGCTGCCCATCGGCCCCACGGATTCGCGGCCGCGGCGGTGCGGACCCAGCGCGATGGCATCTGCCCTCAGGAGCTCGGCGTGCTTCAGGATCGCCTCCGCGGGATTGCCCGCGAGCACTCTGCAGCTCGCCACCTCCGCTCCCGGTGGCGCGATCTGCGCAAGCCTCTCCCGTAGGTGATTCGAGTCGCCCGGAGTCGGCTCGTCCGCCACATGTAGCAGATGCAGGCCGGCGCCCGAGAGGCGGGCCAGTCCCGCTGCGGCACGGAGAGCCGGCTCGGAGCCGCCCTCTAGATCGGTGGCGACGAGGATCGATTTCAGAGTCAGCAGCCGCATGTTCGCTCGCTTGCAGGGCCGGAATCAGGCGCCGGAGACAGATCCGGGCGGTCAACGATGCAGCAAAGATCGGGCGCGGGCGGAGACGGCTCCGGGAGCAAACCCGTGGGCAGATCCACCCAAACCCTCCACTCTCGATCCGGGAGGAAACAATGGCGGACTTTGCGGGCAAGGTCGCGATCGTCACCGGCGCGGCGTCGGGGATCGGCCGAGCCGTGGCACTCCTCTACGCGCGCGGCGGAGCGCGGGTGGTTGTCTCCGATGTCAGCGAGGAAGGGGGAAGCGAAACCGTCCGCCTGATCCGGGAGGCAGGAGGGGAAGCCCGCTTCGTCAGAACAGACGTGTCCCGCCCGGAGGAATGTGACGCACTGATCCGGGAGACGGTGGAGGCCTTCGGCCGGCTCGACATCGCCTGCAACAATGCGGGAATCGGCGGAGAGGCGAGCCACACCGCCGATTACACCATCGAGGGGTGGCGCCAGGTGCTCGACATCAACCTCTCGGGGGCGATGTACTGCATGAAGTACGAGATCGCGGCAATGCTCGAGAGCGGAGGCGGGTCGATCGTGAACATGGCATCGATCCTCGGGCAGGTCGGCTTCGCCACTGCCCCCGCCTACGTGAGCGCGAAGCACGGGATGCTCGGGCTGACCAGGACCGCCGCCATAGAATACGCACAGCGAGGCATTCGCGTGAACGCCGTCGGCCCGGGCTTCATCCGCACCCCGCTCATCGCTGAGCTGGAGAACGATCCCGAGACCTACGAGATGCTGGTCTCGCTTCACCCGATGGGGCGCCTGGGAGAACCGGAGGAGGTGGCCGAGGTCGTCGGCTTCCTCAGCTCCGATCGGGCTTCCTTCGTGACCGGTGCGTACTTCCCGGTGGACGGCGGCTACCTGGCGCGCTGATCGCCGTAGGCGTGTCCAGCACTTCACCACAAAGATTCCTGACTTTCCCTGACTTCAGTCGGGCGAAAGCGGCACCCACATTGGCCGTGTCATCCCTTGCGGCCGGTATCATCCGCCCACGAAGCCTTCCACCGGGGGGGAGATCGATGAACGTCGCCTTGCAGATTCGGGAAACGCCGGGAGGGATGGTGCAGGCCGAAGCGTTGTTGGCCGAGTTCGGGAAGCTGCTCGCTTCTTCCCTCGACTACGAGGAGACCCTGGCAGGAGTAGCCGAGCTCGCCGTTCGGTTCATCGCGGACTTCTGCATTATCGATCTCCTCGAAGATGGGGCGATCAAGCGACAGCAGGCAGCGCACGCGGATCCTCTGAAGGCGGACCTCACTCGAGAGCTACTGCGATTCCCGCTCGACCGCACCCGCCCGCACCTCTCCCGGGAGGCGCTCGAAACCGGGAAGTCGGTCCTGGTACCCGAGGTATCCGACCAGCTCCTGCGGCAGATGACCCAGAACGAGGAGCATCGACGGATCCTCACAGCGCTTGACCCGCGCTCCTTTATGGCCGTCCCGCTCCTAGCACGGGATCGGCTGCTCGGAGTGGTGCTGTTCGTGTCCTCCACCCGCACCTATTCCCAGTCGGACCTGCTGCTCGCCGAGCGACTCGTCCGCCTGGCCGCCCTCGAGGTAGACAACGCACGCCTGTTCCGCGAGAGCCAGCAGGCGCTGCTTGCGAGGGACAACGTTCTGCGCATCGTCGCTCACGATCTGCGCAATCCGCTGAACGCAATCACCATGAGCGCAGATCTGTTGCGATCCGACCGGTTGACGCCGGAACAGCGGGATCAACAGGCGGAGCTCATCGGTCGATCCGCCCGGCGGATGAACCGGCTCATTCAGGACCTGCTCGACGTGGGTCGCATCGAATCCGGTCAGCTTCACCTCAGCCGGGTGCTGCTGGAGCCGGCCCGCCTCGTCGAAGAGATTGTCGAGCTCAACCAGTCTCTCGCCAAGGTCGGCTCGCTCTCCCTGCGCGGCGAAATCCACGAAGAGCTACCTAAGATCTCGGCCGACCGCGATCGGATTCTGCAGGTGTTCTCCAACCTGGTGGGCAACGCCCTGAAATTCACGCCCCCGGGGGGAGAGATCGTGTTGAGTGCTGCCCCTTTCGGGAGCATGGTGCGCTTCTCCGTTACCGACACCGGTTGCGGCATTGCACCGGACGACCTTTCCCGGTTGTTCCGGCCGTTCTGGCAAGCAGAGCGACAGCAGCGTGATGGCCTGGGGCTCGGGCTCAGCATCGCGAAGGGTATCGTCGAAGCGCATGGTGGAACGATCCACGCAGAGAGCTGTCCCGGGCGCGGCAGCACCTTCTGGTTCACCATTCCCGCGGTGATCCCCCCTCGCGGGGGCGAACGAAGGCACGGTCCGTCGGATCGTCGAGCGAGCTTGACCTCGTCCCCCGGCTGACCGCCCGAGTCACGAGGCCCGGGTGCCAGCGAACGCCTGCGTTACCCCATCCTCTGCGACCCTCGGTCCCCGCCAGATGACGGGCGAACATCTCCAGCCGATCGCCTCGACCGACGTCACCGCACTTTCGAGCCGCACGCGACAGATCGCTCGGGGAGTGTGGCGGCTGGCATCCGCGCGCATGACGGCGGGAAATCGGGTGCGACTGCTTCACGACGGCCCCGAAACCTTCGATACGATGATCGGCGCGATCGAGAGCGCCCGCGAGCAGGTGGTCCTGGAGAGCTACATCGTGCGACCCGACGCGGTGGGCCGTCGTTTCTCCGAAACTCTGAGATCCGTGGCGGAGAGGGGCGTGCGCGTTCGCATGCTGGTGGATGGCATCGGCAGCCGGAGCACGCCGCGCCGGTTCTGGGATGAGCTGCGCGTCGGCCTCGTCGACGTGCGGATCTTCAACCGCATCGGATGGCGTCCGTGGTTCGGACTCGTCCCACGCGATCACCGGAAGCTGCTCGTGGTCGATGAGCGGATCGGGTTCACCGGGGGCTTCGGTTTGGGGGAGGAGTGGGATCCCGCCCGTCCTGAATCGGGCCCGCCTCGCCAGTGGCGTGACACGGCGGTGGAGATCGACGGCCCAGCCGCCCGGGACATGCACCGCGCCTTCGAGCGGATGTGGGAGCGAACGGCGCGTAGATCCGCCTCCGCTCCGCCTCTCGAGGAGCACCTGAACCGGCCGGGGCCGCCGCTGACGGACGGCGGAGCGCTGGTGGCGATCGTCGAGGGAGAGCCCTGGAAGCTCCGTGTGGCTCGGGGGCTCCAGGTGCAAAGCGTTCTGGCCGAGCGCTCGATCTGGATCGCAACCGCCTACTTCATTCCTTCCTTCGTGGAGATCGAAGGGCTCACCGGCGCGGCGCGGGACGGAGTGGACGTGCGGCTCCTCCTGCCCAGCAAAAACGATCACCCCTGGGTCACGCGCCTCGCGCGCCGGTTCTATCCGAACCTGCTGCGCAGCGGCGTACGGATCTGGGAATGGGGCGGCGTGATGATGCACGCCAAGACGACGGTGGTCGACGGCCGCTGGGTGCGGGTGGGATCCACCGACCTCAACCCGCTAGGATTCGCGGTCAACTACGAGCTCGACGCGATCATCGACGACCCCGACCTCGGAGAGGACGCGGAGGCCATGTTCCTCGCCGACCTGGAGCGCTCCCGCGAGATCGTCGCAGAGTCGGTCTGAAGGCGGCTCCGGAGGTCCTCGCAGACGTGGAAGCCAGGGATACATCGCCGCATGGCGACGGGCTGGAGTACAAGGGGGGCGGCATCGGCATGCAGCCGCGCATCGGCGGAGGCACGGCGTTCCTCCTGCGGCGCCTGAGAAGATGTGACATGTGTCACTGACCGGCTGCACAGAGGGGCCTAGCGTCACGTGCAGGCCGACGATTTACGCTCGGCCGTCCCCGCAGCAATCCGCGGGACTCCGCAGACCGGAGGAGGTCATGAGCCGCCGATGCACACACGATCCAGTCCGGGTGGTCTCGAAGCAGCCCCTGTTCGCCTCGCTGTCCGAGGCTGAGTGCGCCGCCCTCGTACGGCGTTCCGTCTGCCGGGCCGTGAGTCGTGGCGAGGTCCTCTTCCGTGAGGGAGAGCCGTGTCGCGGTCTGTATCTGGTCGTCGAAGGGGAGGTGCGTAGCTATCGCGCCAACCGCGACGGCGACGAGCAGGTGTTCGGAACCTTCCGGGCGGGCGACTCGCTGGGGGAGGTGTCCCTCTTCGATGAGGGCGCACACCTGGCCTCCGCACGCGTCACGGAGGCGGGGCGGGTGCTCTTCCTCCCGCTGGACGAGGTGCATGCTCTCTATCGCACCCACCCACAGGTCGCCATGGCAGTGGTCCGCGAGCTGGGCCAGCGCGTCCGCGCGCTCGCGGCGCTCGTCGACCGGCTCGCCCTCCAGAACGTGCGCACCCGGGTGGCGGGTGCAGTGCTGGCCTTCGCGACCGCCCACGACGCGCTGCGACCCGGCGCCACCTTCCGGCTGCCGCGTACGCAGGAGGAGTTGGCCGGAGAGCTCGGGACGACCCGCGAAGGCGTCTCGCGCGCCCTCCGTCATCTCCGCATGACCGGCGCGATCGACCAGCGTGGAGCGAGGATCCAGGTGCTGCAGCCGGACCGCCTGCGCCGGTTGGCCGAAGGGGAAGGTCACGACTCGGCCGACCGCCGTGGCCGCAGGGCGATGTACCGTCTGACTCCCGAGCCGGCCAACGGGGGCGGGCGACGCTGCGCCTGAGCCTCTCGACTGCCTCTCGCTTCCCCGGAGCGTGTCCGCTGCCGCCGGCAGCGCGACGGATGCACGCCGCCTGCACGCGAAGATCGTTGCGCTCAGGCGGCGTGCTCGCATAGTTGACGGGTACCTTCTCCGTCCGCCCCCCTCTGCTCCGCACGAGCTCGTCGGCACACCGAACGAAGTGGCTCTCCCGAGCACCTGCGGCGGATCTCACCACCCGAACAACGCGACAAACCCTCCGAATCTCTGAGCACCTACCCGCCCGAGCAGCGCTCGGGCGCGCTTGCGGGCCGCACGCCCGCTTCATTCCCCACCCGGAGGCTCCCATGCGCCGTGGAAGACGTGGGTTCATGCTTGTCGGTACCGTCCTGCTCGCGGGTTGTTATCACGCGACCATCGAAACGGGACTGCCTCCATCCGGCGAGGTGATCGAGGTGGAGTGGGCGCATGGCTTCGTCTACGGCTTGGTGCCTCCTTCCACGATCGAGGCGGCGGAGGAGTGCCCCAACGGCGTCGCGACTGTAGAGACCCAGCTCTCCTTCCTGAACCAGGTCGCGAGCGCTCTGACGCTGGGGATCTACACACCCATGCAGATCACCGTGCGCTGCGCCTCGCGGGGCGCGGCCGCACTCGACCGCTTCGAGGTGCCGGCACGCGCCTCGCTCGAGGAGGCGCGCGAAGTCGTCACGCGCGCGGTGGTGCTGTCCGCCGATCGGGACGTGCCGGTGGTGGTACGCTTCCTGAACGAGTAGAGGCTGACGGGTCGCGGTTCCGGCGGTCGCTGGCATCGGCCCGTCGCGTTCGAAGCGGCGGGTCGATTGCTGTGGCCGAGCCCCGGTCGAGTCGGTGCGGGCTCGGGTTCCTCCCGACAATTCTCTCCAACAATTCCCCATTACCCTGCGACCCCACCCCCTGCACATTGGGAAGCGGCACCAGACCGCGACCGGGCGACTTACCTCGTCCTGTCCATCCCTTTCCGGAGGCAGACATGGAGCAAGGCATTCGTAACATCGTTCTCGGAGTCGCCGAGCTGGAGCCGGAGGACCCGCAGCTCGCCCCCACGCTCCGCCTGGCGGAGGCGCTCGGGGCAACACTGCACGTGGTCCACGCTTACCATCTTCCTGACCCCGTGCTGTACCCGTATCCGGAGATGCCCGTCTTCAGCTCCGAGCATCTGAAAGAGGTCGAGGAGCAGACGCGCACGCGGCTCGAAGCCCAGGTCCAGGCGCTCTCCCGGGGAGCTTCCATCGTCTGCAGGGCGGTACCGCTCCCGGCCGAAAAGGCGATTCTCGATGTCGCCGACGAGGTGCATGCCGACCTGGTGGTGGTGGGAGCAACCCGGCGCGGCACGCTCGCGCGGACGATTCTCGGGACCACCGCGCAGAGGGTGGTGCGCGCGGCAAAAGCTCCCGTCCTGGTGCGGCGAAGGGAAGAGCACGACCAGCTTCGACGGATCCTCTTCACCACCGACCTCTCCGACCATAGCGAGGCCGTATATCGGCGCGGGCGCGAGCTCACCGCGATACTCGGCCGGGGTGAGGTGGCCGAGCACCGGGTTCTGCTGGTGCTGGATTACGACGTGCCGCCGCTGCCACCCCTGTCGAGGGAATCACTCGTCGATTCGGCCATGCCCGAACTCGAAAGGTTCCTCCGCTCGGTCGATCCTTCGGCTCCTGGCTCGATTGCGACAATCCGAATCGGTGAGGCCTCCAAGGAGATCGTAGCGGAAGCCTCTGATTGGAAGGCGGATCTCCTGGTGGTGGGCACCCACGGGCGGAAAGGCGCATCGCGCTTCCTTATCGGAAGCGTGGCCGAAGGAGTCGTGCGCACGGCGATGTGCGACGTCCTGGTGATTCCGAGCGCCGCCCTGGCGGCCCAACCGGAAGCGCAAACGCCATGAGCGACCGGCGCCTCCCAGGCGGCGTGTTCGATCCGCGTGGGGCTCGCGATCGCCGGGCGCCCATGAAGAACTATGGAAGGAGATGATCCGATGTCCGTGGCTCGCTGGTTGAGGTGGTTCGACGACGTCGGGTTGGACGACGTGGCGGAGGTAGGCGGAAAGAATGCTTCGCTGGGCGAGATGCGCCGGGCGCTCGTACCGCTCGGCATTGCCGTGCCGGACGGGTTTGCGACCACGGCGGAAGCCTATCGCGCCTTCCTTCACGAGAACGGCCTCGAGGAGGTACTCGAGAAGGAGCTGAGCGGGCTCGACGTAAGGGACATCGACAGCCTGAAGCGAGCGGGGCGGCGGGTGCGCAGCGCTTTCCTGTCGGCGGAGCTACCGCGCGGGCTGGTGGACGCCGTGTCCCAGGCCTATGAGCGCCTGGAGGAGGAATACGGCGAGCAGTGCGACGTGGCGGTGCGCAGTAGCGCCACCGCCGAGGACCTACCGGAGGCGAGCTTCGCGGGCCAGCAGGAGACCTTCCTGAACGTGCGCGGCCCGAGCATGCTCGTCGATGCGATTCGGCGCTGCTTCGCCTCGCTCTTCACCGACCGGGCCATCGTCTACCGAGCCGACCGGGGCTTCGAACACCGACAGGTGGCCCTCTCGGTTGGCGTCCAGAAGATGGTGCGCTCCGACCTCGCCAGCGCCGGGGTGATGTTCTCCATCGACACAGAGACCGGGTTTAATAACGCGGTCCTGATCAGCGCGGCGTACGGCCTGGGGGAGAGCGTCGTGCAGGGAAGCGTCAACCCGGACGAGTACTACGTCTTCAAGCCGACGCTCCTGCAGGGCTTCCGCCCGGTGCTGCAGAAGAAGCTGGGCTCCAAGGAGTTCAAGCTGATCTACGAGGAAGGCGGCAGCCGGCCCACACGCAGCGTCCCGGTTCCCCCTGACGAGCGCAGGCGCTGGGTCCTCACCGATGACGAGATCCTCACCCTGGCCCGCTGGGCGTGCGCCGTGGAGGAGCACTACTCGAAATACCACGGAACGCCCACCCCGATGGACATGGAGTGGGCCAAGGATGGCCTCACGGGCGAGCTGTTCCTGGTGCAGGCGCGCCCGGAGACGGTGCACGCCCAGCGCGCGGGAACGGTGATCGAGCGCCACATCCTGGATGAGACCGGCGAAGTGATCGTGACCGGGCGCAGCGTGGGCGATCGCATCGGGAAGGGAGTCGCCCGGATCATCCGGAGCCCGGCCGACCTCGATCAGCTCCGGGAAGGGGAAGTGCTGGTCACCGAGATGACCGACCCCGACTGGGAGCCGGTGATGCGGCGCGCCGCAGCAATCGTGACCGACAGGGGTGGACGAACCTGCCACGCCGCCATCGTCAGCCGCGAGCTGGGCATCCCCGCGGTGGTCGGCACCGAACGCGGCACGTCGGTGATTCCGGACGGCGAGGAGGTCACCGTCTCGTGCGCAGAAGGGGAAATCGGCCATATCTATCGCGGGCTGCTACGCAGTCACATCGAGCGCACGGACCTCGCCGACCTGCCGCGCCCCCGCACGGCAGTCATGCTCAACGTGGGCAACCCGTCCGAGGCGTTCGCGCTCTCGGCCCTCCCCAATGACGGTGTTGGCCTGGCTCGCCTGGAGTTCATCATCGGGTCGCACGTGCGCACCCACCCGATGGCGCTCCTCTACCCCAAACGAGTCTCGAAGGCGCGGGAGCGGGCGGAGATCTACCGGTTGACGGAAGGATACCCGGATCGCAGGCAGTACTTCGTCGATCGCCTGGCGGAGGGGGTGGCCATGATCGCGGCCGCTTTCTGGCCGCGTGACGTGATCGTTCGCCTCTCCGACTTCAAGACCAACGAGTACGCAAGCCTGATCGGCGGCCGCGATTTCGAGCCGGTCGAGGAGAACCCCATGCTCGGCTTCCGTGGGGCTTCGCGGTACTACGACGACCGCTACCGCGAGGGCTTCGCGCTCGAATGTCGCGCCATGTGCAAGGTCCGAGACGAGATGGGGCTGCGCAACGTAAAGCTGATGATCCCCTTCTGTCGCACAGTGGAGGAGGGGGAGCGAGTGCTCGCGGAGATGGCTGCAAACGGCCTCGTCCGCGGGGAGAACGGCCTCGAGATCTACGTGATGTGCGAGATCCCGAGCAACGTGATTCTCGCCGCCGAGTTCGCCCGCATCTTCGACGGCTTCTCGATCGGCAGCAACGACCTCACCCAGCTCATACTCGGCGTCGATCGAGACTCGGAGCTCGTCGCTCACCTGTTCGACGAGAGGAACGAAGCGGTGAAGCGGATGATCACTGAGGTCATCGCCGCCGCGCGAGCAGCCGGACGGAAAGTCGGCATCTGCGGACAGGCCCCGAGCGACTATCCCGAGTTCGCGCGCTTCCTGGTGCAGGCGGGGATCGACAGCATCTCGCTCATTCCGGACGCCGTCGTCAGCACCACGCTCCGGCTGCTCGAGCTCGAGGAGCCCGCGGTGGCGCGGTGATGGGGGGTGCGGCCAGCGCCGCCGACCGGACGGTTTCCGAGGACGAAACGCCGCGACACACAACCAGTAACCGTCGGATGGCACGATCCCGGCCCGTAGGCGCGCCCCTTGTGGGGCCCCTTGTAGGCGCCCGCAAGAGAAATCTGCGGACGGGTCAGCTTTGCGTAAGCCGCCGATCTCAGCGTCGCGGGGCGGCCACGACGGTGCGGTTTCGCCCCTGAGCCTTTGCCGCGTACATCGCCTCGTCGGCCGCCTGCAACAGCTCCTGCGCAGTGGCGCCAGGCAGCTCGGAGGTGCTTGCCACCCCGGCGGACGCGGTGATCCGAACGAAGCCGGCATCGCCGTTGGGCAGGCGGGTCTCCACCTGCGCGATGGCCGCGCGAACGCGCTCCGCGACCTCGCAGGCGGAGGATCCAGAGCTGTTCGGCAACAGGAGCGCGAACTCCTCGCCCCCGATGCGCGCTTCGGTCTCTCCGTGGCGGGTCGTCGCGGTAACGGCGCGCGCGGTGTTGATGAGCACGGCATCGCCCGCGAGGTGACCGTGCTCGTCGTTGATGCGCTTGAAATGATCCAGGTCGAGGATCACCACGGCCAGCGGATCGCCCGTGCGCTTCGCTTCCGCGAGCTCCTCGGCCAGCCGGGTATAGAAGTAGCGCACATTGCGCATGCCGGTCAGCGCGTCGGTAACGGAGAGCATCTCCAGACGCGCGTTCACGTCCAGCAGGTGGTCCTCACGGCGGCCGAGAATCGAGCCGAAGAGACCGAAGGCGACCGCCGTGCCTATGGTCATGTAGAGGTAGAGCAGGGGACTGCGAAGCAGCGCGGCACCTGCGGGAACGCCGCGAAGCAGCTCGATCAGCAACCAGCCCAGCGGAGCGCCGATCGAGAGACCGACAGCTTGAAGCGTGCGGGTCGTCGTCCTCTTCATGGTTACCGGGTGATGGGGAGGATCTGCGCGAGGCGCGGCCCGGGCCGGGCCGACCAGCATGGGAGGAGCTGAGATGGAACCGAGGAATATCCGGTCGATCGTCGTCGCGACCGACCTCACAACCGAATGCGATCGGGTCGTCCGCACGGCCGCCTCGATCGCCGCTCTCACCGGGGCGGAGCTCCACCTGATCCACGTGCTCAAGATCACTACGCTGCCCCCCGCGCTGAGCACGGAGGACACCACACCCGATCTCGAGGCCTTCGAGCAGGCACAGGAAGCGCTCGAGGCGCAGGTCGAGCGATCGACCCCAGCAGGGTTCGAACCAGCCGGCATGCTGGTCGTTGCGGATCCGTCCGAGTCCGAGGCGACCCGTCGACACGTGGAGGAGACCGGCGCTGACCTGGTCGTGCTTGGGCCGCACAGGGGCTCACCGACGGACCGCCCCTACCTGGGCACCACGGCGGATCGGGTGATCCGGATGACGAGCGTCCCCTGCCTGATCGTGCGGGAGCAGATCGAGTTTCCTATCCGGCGGATCGGGGTTCTCACCGACTTCTCCTCCGCGGCACGCGCCGCCTTCGCAGCCGCCCTGGGGTGGATCGAAGGGTTCTCCGGCGGCCCGTCCGCGAGGGGCGACGATCGCGTGCAGGTCTCCGTGGCACACCTCGCCTGGGCCGGAACCACGACGGACACGGCAAAGGTGGAGACCGAGACCATTCGCCCGCAGCTCGAACGGTTCATCGAGCGAGTCGTCCCCGCCGACGCGCTACGCAATGTCGATGTGCTTCCGCGGGTTCTCTGGGCGGAGGACGCGATCGATACGATTACCCGGTGGGTTCGGAACGAATCGCTACCGCTGGTCGTGCTCGGCACCCAGGGGATCAGCCGGTTGCCATACCTCTACCTCGGCAGCCTGGCCTCGACCGTGGCGCGGACCGCCCCCTGCTCCGTGCTTCTCGTCCCGCCCGACTACACCCCCGCGTCGGAGCTCGAAGAGGCGGCTCGCGCCCTGCGGGTCGACACCGTGGTGACGGGCGTCGACTTCCACGAGAGCTCCTGGGAAGCTGCGCTGTGGGCGATGCGGTATCTCGCTCCCGAGGCTGCCCACGAGCTGGTCCATGTCATCGACCCACCCGATCTGCCGGGACCGCTGCGGAAGCTCGCGGGGAACCGCGAACAGCTCCGCATTGCCACCCGGAACGCGGCGCAACGCCGCCTGGAAGAGCTGCGCGACCTGGGGGTATCTCCCCACGTGACCACCCACATTCGTGAAGGAGCGCCGGCGGCCGAGATTCTCCGGCTGGCGGAGGAATCGGGTGGCGACCTCGTGGTGGTCGGCGAACAGGGGCCGACGCGTGGTGTGGCTGCGCTACTGGGCAGCACGGCGGAGCGCGTGCTCTTCGAATCGGACATCCCGGTCCTGGTAGCGAGAAAGGTGGGCGATGCTCCTCCGCGCCACCTCCTCGTGGCCATCGATCCTTCCGAGATCTCAGCGCGGCTGCTGGAATGGGCCAGGGCACTGCAATCGCGCTTCGATGCCTCCGTCACCCTCCTGAACGTGGTGGACCGTGTGCTCCTCGTCGACGAGCTCACGGGGCTTCCCACCACGAAGACCTTCGAGCGGCTGCAGGAGGATGCGACCCGCGCAATGGAGTCGTGGCTCCGGGAGCAGGTCCGGACTGCGGGTCTCTCCGACGGTCGGGTGACGACGAAAGTGGCGGTGGGTGACCCGGCTTACGAGATCATTTCGGCAGCCGCAAGCGAGAAGGCCGACCTGCTGTTGCTGGGTAGCAAAGGAGGTGACGTCGCCCGCACCCCGATGATCGGGCGGATCGTCAACAAAGTGGTGCGTAGCGCTCCCTGCTCGGTGCTGGTGGTGTCCCCCTCAAATGCGGAGGAGAGATGAAGCTGACCTTCCTTGGAGCAGCCAGCACCGTAACCGGCTCGCGCTACCTGCTCGAGACCACCACCCGACGTCTGCTCATCGACTGCGGGCTGTTCCAGGGTCTGAAACAGCTTCGCCAGCGAAACTGGGAGCCGTTCCCGGTCGACCCGGCAAGCATCGACGCGGTGCTGCTCACGCACGCGCACCTCGACCACTCAGGCTACCTTCCGCTGCTCGTCCGCAACGGCTTCAACGGCCCGATCTATTGCACGCCCTCGACCAGGGCCCTGTGCGGGGTCCTCCTCCCCGACAGCGGACACCTCCAGGAGGAGGAGGCCGAGTACCTCAACCGGCACGGCCTCACCAAACATCGGCCGGCACTGCCACTCTACACCCGCGACGACGCCATCGCCTGCCTCGACCGCTTTGAAGAGGTTCCATTCCGGACCCTCATCGAGCTCGGCCAGGAGGTCACGGCCACCATCGTTCCGGCCGGGCACATCCAGGGGGCGGGGATGATCGATCTGCGCGCCGACGGAATCTCGATTCTCTTTTCAGGAGATCTGGGAAGACCGCACGATCCGCTGCTCCCGGCGCCCACCACGGTTGCGCACGCCGACTACCTGCTGGTCGAGTCCACCTACGGCGATCGCCTGCACGAGCGCGTCGACCCGCTCGACCAGCTCGAATCGATCGTTCGCCGCACCATTGACCGAGGCGGAGCCGTGGTGATCCCGGCATTCGCGGTCGGTCGCACCCAGACGCTCCTCTACCTGCTCTACCGCCTCCGCTCTGCGAACCGGATCCCGGACGTCCCCGTCTTCGTGGACAGTCCCATGGCGTCTTCGGCCATCGAGATCTTCCGCCAGCATCCGGCGGAGCATCGGCTGACGCCGGAGGAGTGCCGCGCCGTCTGCTCCGTGGCGAAGCCCGTGGAGTCCGTGGAGGAATCCAAGAGCATCGATCGCATGCGCATGCCGCGGATCATCATCTCGGCGAGCGGCATGGCCACCGGTGGGCGGGTGGTGCACCACCTGAAGGCGCTGGCCCCGGATCCCCGCAATACCATCCTTTTCGTGGGCTACCAGGCCCCCGGTACGCGCGGCGCCACCATGGTGTCCGGCGCGGGGCGTGTGAAGATCCACGGACAGTACGTGCCGGTGCACGCGGAGGTCGCCGTGCTGGACAACCTCTCCGCTCACGCGGACGCCGAAGAGATCCTGACCTGGCTGAGGAACTTCGATGCGGCGCCGCGCGAAACCTTCATCGTCCACGGCGATCCTGAAGCGGCCGATACGCTGCGGCTGCGCATCAAGGAGACTTTCGGATGGGAAGCTCGCGTTCCGGAACACCGCGAGGCGGTGGAGCTCCGCGTCGCGCGCCCGCGCGCCGGGCAACTGGCGACGAATCCATGAAGGCCCCGACGCCGAGCCCTAGTTGATGGGGTTCCGGTACGATCGCGCCGGCGACCCCCAGCGCGCCTCCGTGTTTGTATGTTGGACCTGCGCCGCCCCTGATCAGTGCCGCGGCGCGCTTCGCGACGCGGGCGCCAGCAGCATCGCACACTCAGCAGGCAAGTGCCATCTCCCGTCCTCCTGCTCCGGCTCCACCGCTCCCCCTCCTCCGTAGCGCTCGTCCTCGCTGGACCAGATCAGTTTCCAGCCGGCCTCATTCGGCGGTGCAAGCAATGGTTCAGGCGCCGGAGAGAAGCGCATCTCCCGGCCCAGGTTGACCACGAGCAGGCGATGGTCGTGGAGGGGGCCGAAGTAGCGGAGCAGGAAGGCCGATCCACCCAGCACCGCACCCTCCGGGCGCTGATCACGGCGGGCGGCCAGTACCGGATCGGTCCGACGCAGGGTGAGCAACTCCCGGTGGAGCCGGTACACGTGGGCATTTCGCTCCCGATCGGTGAAGTCGAGCTTGCACTCGGCAACGGTGGCGGGGTCTGCCGGATCGGGCAGATTGGCACGCTGCAGGGAAGGGAACTGCTCCAGGAACTCTCGCCGTCCTTCACGGACCGCGGCCGCGAGCTCCGGCTTGTGATCGGCGAAGTAGAGGAAGGGCGACTCGGCAGCGAACTCCTGCCCCATGAAGAGGAGCGGCGGGTTCTGACCGAGCAGCAGGACGGCGGTCATCGCCCGTAGCCGCCCCGGGCTGGTCAGGCGATGGATGCGGTCGCCCCGGCCGGAGTTGGCGACCTGGTCGTGGTTCTGGAGGTAGTGGACGAATCGAAACGGCGAGAGGTCGAAGGCGAGGCGGCCGCGCCGCTTCTTCTGCCAGGCGTAGTGCTGCCCCTGGTAGAGGTAGCCCCAGCGGGCACTGGAGACGAGCTCCTGGGGCGTGCCCAGATAGTCGTGATAATAGGCCTCCGTGCGCCCGGTCAGAGCCACGATGGCGGAGTGATGGAAGTCGTCGTTCCAGACCCCGTCCATCTCCATCCCCCCTTCCTCCTCGGGCCGCACCAGCTCCGCGTGCTGCGGCTCGTTCTCCGCGACCACGACGATCGACCGCCCCTTCGCCGCGGCACGGGCTGCGCGCGTGACCTCCGCCAGGATGTGTGCGGGGCCCGAATGGATGTCGTGCACGCTCTGGGTGGCGTCCAGGCGCAGTCCGTCCAGGTGGAATTCGCGGATCCAGTAGGCGGCGTTCGTGATGAAGAACTCCCGCACCGGCGCGGAACCGGGTCCGTGGAAGTTGAGCGGATCCCCCCACTCGGCCTCGTAGGCGTCGGTGAAGTAGCTGTCCGAGAAATCCGGGAGGTAGTTGCCGTCAGGCCCGAGGTGGTTGTAGACGACATCGAGGATCACCCCCAGGCCGTGCCCGTGAGCCCGATCCACGAAGGAGCGGAAGTCGTCGGGTGTGCCGTAGCGATGGTAGGGGGCGAACATGTCGACGCCGTCGTAGCCCCATCCGAAGGCGCCGGCGAACTCGGCGACGGGCATCACCTCGAGCGCCGTGACCCCGAGCTGCGACAGCTCAGGGAGCTGCTCCTCGGCCGCCCGCCAGGTTCCTTCAGCCGTGAAGGTACCGATGTGCAGCTCGTAGTAGACCTGCTCCGCAGCGTCGAGCCCCCGCCATCCGGAATCCGACCAGCGGAAGGTGTCGGGGTCGATCACCTGGGAGGGGCCGTGAGGGCCTTCGGGCTGGAAGCGCGAGGCGGGGTCGGGTCGGAGCAGATCCTCATCCAGGCGGTAGCGATAGGTCGTGCCCGCTTGCGCTCCGGGCACGTCGCCCTGGTGGTAGCCGCCGGGCTGGGGACGAAGAGGGAAGACCGCGGGGGCCCCGGCCCCCCCTTCCAGGACCACTTCCACCAGGCGGCGCGCGGGCGCCCAGACGCGGAAGCGAGTGCCGCCTCCGCCGAGGAGCGTCGCCCCGAGCGAAGCGGGTGCGGGCCCCTGTGCCTGAGCTCCATGCATAGCGTTTCTCCGGGCGGTCGGTTCTGAGGCTCCGGCCACCGCGGCGTGGCCTCGTACGAGGGCCAGAGGCAAGGACCGATCCTCTCCGTCACGGCCTCCTCGCAGGGTTGACTGTGCTCTCCGCAGCCGCCTATATTGGAGGCCCTCCCGCAAAAACGCCGTCATCCATTTTCCCGCGAAATCTCGCGCGGGTCCTTGACGGCGGGCAGCGGAGGGGATAAGATATAAGGCTCGCCCGGCGAGCCTGGCTGGGCACGCGAAACAGATGGATTTGGGATTGCTTCCTGGCCGGTGGAACGGTCGGGTGGCGTTTAGAGCAGGTGCGAGAGCGAGTCTCGCGCGGTTGGGATTGA